>JAMDDF010000021.1:4243-11883 GCA_023489205.1 Actinomycetota bacterium
CACCCTGACGCGCACCCGGGCTCCGAAGAACGTTTCAAGGAAATCTCGGCTGCTTATGACGTTATAGGTGACGCAGCCAAGCGCAAGGAGTACGACGAGGTCCGGTCACTTTCTGAAAAGGGCTTCGCGGGCAACCCCTTCGCCGGAGCGGGCACAACCGCCAACGGTGGGGTGAACTTCTCGAACTTCGGTATGGACGACCTCGGCGACCTCCTCGGCAATATCTTTGGCCGCGCCAACCGCAGGTCGCGCCCCACCACCGGCGGGGCCGGGCCCCAAGGTGGGGTGCTCGGAGCCCAGCGCGGCCAGGACATCGAAGCGGAGCTCCACCTCTCCTTCGCCGAGGCCGTGCACGGGGTGACAACCAGCGTCAACGTGACCTCTGACGCCGTGTGCGCTACCTGTGGCGGGACAGGCGCCGCTCCTGGTACCAAGCCCACCGCCTGCTCGGTGTGCGGTGGACGCGGGGTCGTAAACGAAAACCAGGGCATGTTTTCTTTCAGCCACCCTTGCACCGCATGTGGGGGCTCGGGCCTGCGGGTGGAAAAGCCCTGCCCGACCTGTCACGGCCGGGGGACGGTGCGGCGCGCCAGGCAAGTAAAGGCACGCATCCCCCCCGGGGTGGAAAACGGCCAGCGCATCCGCTTGGCCGGCAGAGGTGGGGCAGGGCGCGGAGGCGCTCCGCCGGGAGACCTCTACGTGGTCGTACACGTCACGCCCGACCCGGTCTTCACCCAAAAAGGCCGCGACTTGCAAGTGAGGGTGCCGATCACTTTCGCAGAAGCCGCACTCGGCACGACGGTCTCGGTCCCAACGCTTGGTGGTAAGCCTGTATCGCTAAAGGTCCCCGCGGGGACGCGCTCAGGCAGGGTCTTTCGCGTGAAGGGCCACGGAGTGCCTGTACCGGGCAAGCCGGGCGACCTCTTGGTGAGCTTCGACATAGACGTACCCGCCAAGCTCTCCGCCGAACAAAAGCGAGCAGTGGAGGCCTTTGCAAAGGCTTCAGCGAGCGATGGCAGCAAGCTCCGCGAAAAACTGGGGGCGTCGTCACGATGAGCGCCCACGTCGCCAACTTCGACGACCGCCAAAAACGCGACCGGGCACCTCAGAGAAACGGCTCGATGGCCGTCTACGTGATCTCGGTTGCAGCCGAGCTCGCCGGCGTACACCCCCAGACACTTAGGATCTACGAACGCAAGGGCCTTTTGGGCCCTGCCCGCACGCTTGGCGGGAGCCGGCGCTACAGCGACCAAGACATCGCCCTGTTGCGCCGCATACAGGACCTAACCTCATCGGGGCTCAACTTGGAAGGCGTCAAGCGGGTGATCGAGCTTGAAGCCGAGGTGGCAAAGTTGCGCCAAGAGGTCGAGGAAGCGAGGGCACAAGCCCGCCGAGCGGTTGAGGAAGTTCACCGCCAGTACCGCCGCGAGCTCGTCCCCCTGCACCTCTCGCCCGTGCGCTGGCTACCTAACCAACGATAAAAGAGGGACAAAACATGCCAATTGACACCAACCGCTGGACCCAGCGGACACAAGAAGCTTTTAGCGCCGCCGTCGCAGACGCTCGTGCCCGCAACAACCCCGAAGTAACGCCCGAGCACCTGCTGCTAGCGCTGATAGGCCAGGAGGGCACGGCCGTGTTGGCGGTGCTCGACCGTGTGGGCATCGAGGTGACGCCACTGCGCAACCGCTTGGAGGAAGCTCTCGCCAAGTTGCCCCACAGCTACGGGGGAGAAAACGCCACCTTGTCACGCCGGGCCCGCGACGTGCTAGAAGAGGCGGGGCGTGAGCGTGAACGGCTTGGCGACGAGTACCTGTCCGTCGAGCACGTCCTGCTTGCACTTTCCAAGCTCGTAGGGGCTGGGCGCGACCAGCTTCTGGAGGCCCTAAAACAAGTGAGGGGCAGCCATCGCGTTACCAGCCAGAACCCCGAAGATACCTACCAGGCGCTCGAAAAATATGGCCGTGACCTGACCGAGGAGGCGAGGCGCGGCAAGCTCGACCCAGTCATCGGCCGGGACGAGGAAATCCGCCGTGTGGTCCAAGTCCTTTCCCGCCGTACGAAAAACAACCCCGTGCTCATAGGCGAACCGGGTGTCGGCAAGACAGCGATCGTCGAGGGCCTCGCCCGGCGCATCGTTGAGGGCGACGTGCCCGAGAGCCTGCGCGGCAAACGCCTCCTCGCCCTCGACCTAGGCTCCATGGTGGCGGGCGCCAAGTACCGGGGTGAGTTCGAGGAACGCCTGAAGGCCGTCTTGAAGGAGATTGCCGACTCGGGCGGCGAGGTCATAACGTTTATAGACGAGCTTCACACGATCGTGGGCGCCGGCGCTGCCGAGGGGGCCATGGACGCGGGCAACATGATAAAGCCGATGCTTGCGCGCGGCGAGCTTCGCATGATAGGCGCGACCACGCTCGACGAGTACCGCAAGCACATCGAAAAAGACGCCGCCCTCGAGCGCCGGTTCCAACCGGTGTACGTGGGCCAGCCGTCGGTGGAAGACACCATCGCTATACTGCGTGGCCTAAAGGAGCGCTACGAGGTCCATCACGGCGTGCGCATCATGGACTCGGCGCTCGTCGCGGCCGCGGTCCTCTCGGACCGTTACATAACCGCCCGCTTCCTGCCTGACAAAGCGATCGACTTGGTCGACGAGGCCGCTAGCCGGCTGCGGATCGAGATCGACTCGATGCCGACCGAGATCGACGTGGTAGAGCGCCGCATCCGCCAGCTCGAGATTGAGCGGGTCGCGCTCGCCAAGGAGACCGACGAGGCTTCGAGGGAACGGCTCGCGAAGCTCGACCAGGAGCTCGCCAACCTACGTGAGACCTCTGATGGGATGAAGGCTCACTGGCAGGCAGAAAAGGACGCCATCGGCTCTATCAACAGCTTGAAGGAGGAGCTCGAGGCACTGAAAGCCGAGGCTGAGCGCTACGAGCGCACCGGTGACTTGGCCAAGGCATCAGAGATCCGCTACGGCAAGATCCCCCAAGTCTCCGCGCGTGCCGACGAGGCCACCAAACGCCTAAACGAGCTCCAGGCAAGCCAAAAGATGCTGAAACAGGAGGTCGACGAGGAAGATGTCGCCGAGGTCGTCGCAAAATGGACCGGGATCCCCGTTTCGCGGCTGCTAGAAGGCGAGGTCGCCAAGCTCGTCAGGATGGAAGCCGTCCTCCACGAGCGCGTTGTCGGCCAAGACGACGCCGTCTCGGCAGTGGCTAACGCCATCCGCCGTTCCCGAAGTGGCTTGTCGGACCCCAACCGGCCGATCGGGAGCTTCCTCTTCCTCGGCCCCACCGGCGTCGGCAAGACCGAGCTAGCTCGGGCCGTAGCGGACTTCCTCTTTGACGACGAAAAGGCCATGGTCCGCATAGACATGTCGGAGTACATGGAAAAACATTCAGTCGCGCGCTTGGTCGGCGCGCCTCCAGGCTACGTCGGTTACGAAGAAGGCGGCCAGCTGACAGAGGCGGTCCGCCGCCGGCCCTACTCTGTCGTGCTCCTAGACGAGTTGGAAAAGGCGCACCCAGACGTTTTCAACGTGCTGCTCCAAGTACTAGACGACGGGCGGCTCACAGACGGCCAAGGGCGCACAGTCAACTTCACCAACACCGTGCTCATAATGACCTCCAATTTCCAGGGGGACCTGCGGGAGGTCTTCAAGCCAGAGTTCTTGAACCGCATCGACGAGGTCGTGCGTTTCAAGGCCTTGAGCCAACAAGACATCGCCCAGATCGTCGACATCGCCCTGCGGGGCCTTTCAAAGCGCCTGTCTAGGAGGCGCCTCGAGCTCCAAGTCACGCCCGCAGCCAAGGACTGGCTCGCAAAGAAGGGCTACGACCCCGCCTACGGGGCGCGGCCCCTCAAAAGGCTGATCCAGCGGGCCATCGCGGACCCCTTGGCGCTCGCCCTCTTGGAGGGCAAGTACGCCGAGGGCGACACGGTCAGCGTGGACGCCCCTGCGCCCGGCGAAGGTGGGGACGCGCTCGTGCTCGGATAGGCGCAAGTAGGCGGCATCGGTTATCATTTGGCGTACCCCAACCAACCCGAAGGAGCATCCCGTGCCCGCGACGATCCTGATCGGAGCCCAGTGGGGCGACGAGGGCAAGGGGAAGCTGACCGACCTGCTGGCCAAGGAGATGCAGCTCGTCGTGCGCTACCAAGGTGGCCACAACGCCGGCCACACCGTGGTGGTCGACGGCGAGCGCTTCGCCCTCCAGTTGCTACCGAGCGGCGTCCTCTACCCCCACATCACGCCAGTGATCGGCAATGGTGTCGTAGTGGACCCCAAAGTCCTGATAGAGGAGATGGACGCCCTTGAAGCCCGAGGCGTGGACTGCTCACGGCTCGTGGTCTCGGGCAGCGCCCACCTGATCATGCCCTACCACCAGGAGCTTGACGCTTTGACGGAGCGCTACCTCGGGAAGAACCGGCTCGGCACGACTAAGCGCGGCATCGGGCCCGCGTACGCAGACAAGGCCGCCCGAGTCGGGCTCCGAGTCCAAGACCTGCTCGACCCGAAGATCTTCCGCCAAAAGCTCGACGTCGTGCTCAAAGAAAAAAACCTCATCCTCGCAAAGATCTACAACCGCCTCGGGCTTTCCGCCCCCGAGATCGCGAGCGCTTACCTCGACCAGTACGCCAAACGCCTGGCCCCCCATATAGGGGACTCCGTGGGCTTGGTCCACGAGGCGCTCGAGCGCGGCGCTGGGGTCTTGCTGGAAGGGGCACAAGCCACGTTCTTGGACCTCGACCACGGGACTTACCCCTTTGTAACCTCCTCCAACCCTGTCGCTGGCGGCGCCTGCACGGGTGCGGGGATCGGGCCGCGTCACATTTCCCGGGTGATCGGCATAGCCAAGGCCTACGTCACCCGGGTGGGCGCTGGGCCCTTCCCCACCGAGCTGTCCGGTGCCGAGGGGGACACACTGGTAGAGCGAGGTGGTGAATGGGGCACCAACACCGGCCGGCGCCGGCGCACGGGGTGGTTCGACGCCGTAATGGCACGTCATGCCGTGCGGCTGAACTCCCTCGACGAGCTCGCCATCACCAAGCTAGACGTGCTGGACACCTTCGACACACTGAAGGTCTGCGTCGCCTACAACGCCGGAGGCAAGCGCTACGAACAGCTCCCTTGGCACCAGTCCCTGCTCTACGACGCCGTCCCGGTCTACCAAGAGCTACCGGGCTGGCACTGCGAAACGACCGGCGTGCAACACCCCGACGACCTGCCCGAGCGAGCCAAGAGCTACCTCGACTTCATCTCCGCTCAGGCTGGGGTCCCCATCAGCTACGTGGGGGTCGGCCCCTCCCGTGACCAAGTGGTCACCCTCGGCGCCAAGGCCACGGGGAGCCGATGAAGGTCTGCGTGGTCGGCAGCGGGGGGCGCGAGCATGCTCTCGCCGAGGCGCTCGCAAAGACAACCGACGTAGTGGTGGCACCAGGCAACCCCGCCATGGACGGCTGGGAGCGCACCGAGGCCCCGCCCGAGCGCGTCGAAGCCGACCTTTGGGTTGTGGGCCCCGAAACGCCCCTAGTCGAGGGCTTGGCCGACCGCATAAGGGCGCGAGGTGGGCTCGTGTTCGGCCCCGGCGCGCAAGGGGCGCGCCTAGAAGGTTCGAAGGCGTGGATGAAAGACTTGCTCTCGGCAGCCAGGGTCCCCACCGCTGGCTACAGGGTCTTTGCCGACCTCGCCGAAGCGCTCCAGCACCTCCGCGCGACCAAGGGCCCGTGGGCCATAAAGACCGATGGCCTAGCAGCAGGAAAGGGTGTCCTCGTCACCTCTTCCCTGCGTGAAGCAGAATTGGACGTGCAAGCCAAGATGTCCGGGCGCTCTTTTGGTGCTGCAGGCCGCCGCGTGGTGATAGAGGAGGCCCTCAGCGGAGAGGAGCTGTCGTTCATGGCGGTCTGCGACGCCAAGCGTGCCTACCCAGTTGCCGCGGCTCGTGACTACAAGCGGTTGGGCGACGGCGGGACAGGCACGAACCCCGGTGGGATGGGCGCTTACTCCCCGGTGCCATTCGTAGACGACGAGCTCGAAGGCCAAGTCATGGAGCGCGCCGTCCTCCCTACCTTGCACGCGCTCAAAAAGCGCGGCATCGACTACCGGGGTGCCCTCTACGCCGGGCTGATGCTGACCGAAGAAGGCCCCAAAGTGCTCGAGTTCAACGTCCGTTTCGGTGACCCTGAAGCCCAGGTCGTCCTGCCTCGCTGGACGAGCGACGTTGCGGCGACCCTCGCCGCTGCCGCCGAGGGGCACCTCTGTGACGCCGACGCCCCAACTTTCTCCAAAGATGCGGCCGTTTGTGTCGTCCTTGCTTCGCCCGGCTACCCCGAATCGCCCCGCACGGGGGCGCCCATCGAGGGCCTCGAACAGGCACGGGAGGTCCCCGGGGCGAGGATTTACGCCGCGGGAGTGGGTTACGGACCGCAGAAGCAAGGCTTGGTCAGCACAGGTGGGAGGGTCTTGAGCGTGGTGGGGACCGGGCCAGACCTCTCCTCTGCTCGCCGTATTGCCTACCAGGCAACGAGTCTGGTTTCATGGCCAGACATGGTCTACCGTTCGGACATAGCGGCTGGGGTTGAGCAGTGAGGGTCGCCGTATTATTGGGCTCGTCGAGCGACAAGGCAAAGATGGCGCCGGCGACCGAGCTGCTTGAGCAATTGGGGATCGAGGCAGCCGAACAAGTCATGTCAGCTCACCGCACACCCGAGCTGGTAGCAGACTTTGCATCTCGAGCAAGGGAAATGGGCTTCGGTGCCATAATTTGTGCTGCGGGGATGGCCGCGCACCTAGCTGGCGCCGTGGCAGCCCGTACCACCTTGCCGGTGATCGGGGTGCCGCTGTCGGGGAGCGCCTTAGCCGGCGTTGACGCCCTGTACGCTACGGTCCAGATGCCCCGTGGCTTCCCCGTCGCCACCGTGGCGATCGACGGCGCCGCCAACGCGGCACTGCTGGCGGCAGAGGTCCTGGCAGTCCACGACAGTAGTGTCGCTAAGCGGTTGGCCGAGTACCGGGCGGGTTTCGCCAGCGCTTAACGGCACCAGCGCAGGAACGGCACCAACTAGCCCGAGGCCGGGGCATGGCCCACAGCGCCCGCCTCGAGCACTTCGAAGACCTTCACGGAGGCCTCTTCGATCACCGGGTTGGCGAGCAAGCGCGAAGACAGGGCCTCCACGAGGTCGCGCGCCTCGTCAACACCAGCAGCGTCGACCCGCAGGCGGAAGGCCTTGCCCGCTCTTACCTCGCTCACGCCCGAAAACCCAAGCGCCGGCAACGCCCGGCGTATTGTCGCACCAGCGGGGTCGGAGATGCCTGGGCGCAGTTGCACCTCGACAAGGGCCTCGAAACTAGGCACCCTCACCCGCCGAGTGCGCCTTGTCGCCAAAGGAAAGCCCCGTAAGGCGCTCGTAGGCATCGACGTAGCGGGCACGCGTAGACGCCACGACCTCAGGCGTCAGTGCTGGCGGGGGAGGCGACTTGTCCCAGCCAGTCTCCTCGAGCCAGTCCCGCAGCGGTTGCTTGTCGAACGACGGAGGCACCGTCCCTGGCTCCCATTGTGACGCCGGCCAAAAGCGCGAGGAGTCAGGTGTCAGGATCTCGTCACAAATTGCAAGCTCTCCGTCGATAAAACCGATCT
>JAMDDF010000047.1 GCA_023489205.1 Actinomycetota bacterium
TAGGACCGTCCCGTCAGAGAGCGTGACCTCGCGTGCCAGCACACGCCCGTCGAGGCGAGTTTCCAGGTAGTAACGCGCCTTGTCGTCGTCGGGCCGCACGTCGCGGACCCATATGCCTCTGGTGCTGCCGCAGTCTTCTTCCCTGACGATCATCTCCTGGGCAACGTCGACGAGCCTCCGGGTCAAGTAGCCCGAGTCGGCCGTGCGCAGGGCGGTGTCAGCCAACCCTTTGCGGGCACCGTGGGTCGAGATGAAGTACTCGAGCACCGAAAGGCCCTCGCGGAAGCTAGACACGATCGGCCGTGGGATCATCTCGCCCCGGGGGTTCGAGACGAGGCCCTTCATCCCCGCGATCTGGCGGACCTGCTGGGGGTTGCCCCGCGCCCCGGAGTCGACCATCATGTCGAGGGGGTTGAAGGGGATCTTGCGGAGGCTTTCCTCCATGGCCTTGCCGACCTCGGAGTTGGCCGTCGTCCAGATCTCGATCTCTTTTTGGCGGCGCTCGTCGTCGGTGATGATGCCCCGCTTGAACTG
Source organism: Actinomycetota bacterium (assembly GCA_023489205.1). The sequence continues at coordinate 535 of JAMDDF010000047.1, forward strand.
GCTTTCAGCCTTTTGGGCGTCGTTTTCGTGCCGAGCAATGATCTCCGCCTTGGCGACGGGGACCTTTACGTCTTCCATGGAGATCGTGAGGCCCGATTGCGTCGCATAACGGAAGCAGAGCTCCTTGATCTTGTCGAGGCTGTCGGCCACCACCACGCGGGGGTAGTTAGCCGCGAGCACCTCGACAATAAGGCCGATGCTGTGGGCCGTCTTGCCCACGACGTCGTTCACGAAAGGAAAGTCCTCGGGCAGAGCCGTGTTGAAGATGAGGCGTCCTGGGGTCGTCGTGACCTCTTCGTAGGCTGCCCCGTCCCGGGCAAAGCCGTCATCGTCGGCACCAGCACCTTTGGCCGCTGCCGCGTCTGCTGGGGCGCCGCCAAGCTCGGCCGGCTGGAGTGGACGGCGCCACACGACCTTGGCGTGCAGGTCAACGGCTCCAGCGTCCAGAGCGTGGCGGACCTCGTATAAGTGACGGAAGACCCTCCCCTCGCCCTTCGCGCCCTCCTTGAGCAGCGTCAAGTAGTAGGCACCAAAGACCATGTCCTGTGTCGGGGTCACGATCGGGCGCCCGGTCGCCGGCTTCAAGATGTTGTGGGCCGAGAGCATCAAAATGCGCGCCTCGGCTTGGGCCTCCGCTGACAGGGGCAGGTGGATCGCCATCTGGTCGCCGTCGAAGTCCGCGTTGAACGCGGTGCACACCAAGGGGTGGATCTGGATCGCCTTGCCCTCGACGAGCACGGGTTCGAATGCCTGGATGCCCAAACGGTGAAGGGTAGGGGCCCGGTTGAGCAGCACCGGGTGCTCTTTGATCACCTCTTCGAGCACGTCCCAGACCTGTGGGCGCCTCCGCTCCACCATGCGCTTGGCAGACTTTATGTTTTGCGCCAGCTCCAAGTCCACCAGTCGCTTCATCGCGAACGGCTTGAACAGCTCGAGTGCCATCTGCTTGGGAAGGCCGCACTGGTGAAGCTTTAGCGTCGGGCCGACCACGATGACCGAGCGGCCCGAGTAGTCGACGCGCTTGCCGAGCAAGTTTTGACGGAAACGCCCCTGCTTGCCCTTCAACATGTCCGAGAGGCTCTTTAGCGGCCGGTTGCCTGGCCCCGTGACGGGCCGGCCGCGCCGGCCGTTGTCGAACAGAGCGTCCACCGCCTCTTGCAGCATGCGCTTCTCGTTGTTGACGATTATCTCGGGCGCGCCAAGGTCAAGAAGGCGCTTCAGGCGGTTGTTGCGGTTGATGACCCGCCTGTAGAGGTCGTTCAGGTCGCTCGTCGCGAACCTCCCGCCGTCCAGCTGGACCATCGGGCGGAGCTCTGGCGGGATCACCGGCACCACGTCGAGGATCATCGCCCTCGGGTCGTTGACCCGCCGGCCGTTCTCGTCACGGCGGTTGAACGCAGAGACTATCTTCAGGCGCTTGATGGCCTTCTGCTTACGCTGGACAGAAAGGTGCCGGCGACCGTCGTCGGGCTCGATCACCTCGCGCAGCTTGGCCTCTTCCTCGTCGAGGTCGATCTCTTCTATGAGCTGGGCGATCGCCTCGGCGCCCATACCGCCCCTGAAGTAGTCGCCGTAGCGGTCACGGAGCTCCCGCCACAGAAGTTCGTCCTCGATTATCTTGCGCCCGTGGAGGTCCCTGAACTCATCAAAGGACCGCCTGGCCAGCTCGGCCTCGCTCTCGGCGCGGTCGCGCATGGACGCGACCTCCCGCTCCACTTGGCGTTGGCGCGCCTTTAGCTCGGAGTCTTTAGCACCTTCGGCCTCAAGCTTGGCGAGCTCAGCCTCAAGCTCTTTGTAGCGCCGGTCGATGTCGAGGTCACGGGTACGCTCGATATCAGCTAGCTCCTCGTTGAGCTCGACCTCCAAGTTGGGCAAGTCGGCGTGCCGACGCTCCTCGTCCACCCAGGTGACGAGGTTGGCAGCGAAGTAGATCACCTTTTCGAGCTGCTTGGCCTTGAGCTCCTCGCGCGCCTCGGTGCCCATCAACAAATAGGCGAGCCAAGAACGAGTACCGCGCAAGTACCAGATGTGGACAACGGGGGCTGCCAGTTCGATGTGGCCCATGCGCTCGCGGCGCACCTTGGAACGCGTGACCTCCACCCCGCAGCGCTCACAGATGATCCCTTTAAACCTGACGCGCTTGTACTTACCGCAGTAGCACTCCCAGTCCTTGGTGGGCCCAAAGATCTTCTCGCAAAAAAGGCCGTCCTTTTCAGGGCGCAGCGTGCGGTAGTTGATGGTCTCGGGCTTCTTCACCTCACCGTTGGACCACGTACGGATGTCGTCCGCTGTGGCAAGGCCTATACGCAGTTGCTCGAAGTTGTTGACGTCCAACATGGTTGCTAGAAGCTCCTCTCGCTGGCGCGACGCGCGTCCTCCTCGTCAGAGCCCCGCTCGGGCCGGCTGATGTCGATGCCAAGCTCTTCGGCAGTACGGAACACGTCCTCGTCCAGCTCGCGCATCTCAATCTGCTCGCCCGTCGTCGAAAGCACTTCGACGTTCAAGCAAAGGCTCTGCATTTCCTTTATGAGCACCTTGAAGCTCTCCGGTATCCCGGGTTCGGGGATGTTGTCGCCCTTCACGATCGCCTCGTAGACCTTGACCCTGCCCAGCACGTCGTCGGACTTGATCGTGAGCAGCTCCTGCAGTGCGTAAGCGGCACCGTAGGCCTCGAGCGCCCAGACCTCCATCTCGCCAAAGCGCTGCCCACCGAACTGGGCCTTGCCGCCAAGAGGCTGCTGGGTGATCATCGAGTAGGGCCCGGTCGAGCGGGCGTGGATCTTGTCGTCGACCAAGTGGGCGAGCTTCAATATGTAGATGTACCCGACCGAAACCGGGTTGTCGTAGGGCTCCCCGGTACGGCCGTTGTAAACCACGGCCTTGCCGTCCGGCCCGATCAGGCGCCCGTGGTCCCCATAGCTAGTGCCCGGCGCTTCGGGGTTGAGGTTCTCGAAAATCTTCTTGATGGTCGGGTGCTTGCCGGTCGGGTCTGTCTCGTCCCAGTGGGCGCCGTCAAAGCTCGGGCTCGCCAAAAAACTGGCCGGCTTCGCGAGCGGGGATGTCTTGCGGCCATCGGGCACAGCAGGGGCCGGCCCCCTACCGTCGACGTCCCAGCCCCAGCGGGCGGCCCAACCCAGGTGGCTTTCTAGGACCTGGCCTACGTTCATGCGCGAGGGGACGCCTAGGGGGTTCAAAATTATGTCGACTGGGGTACCGTCGGCCAAGTGAGGCATGTCCTCGATGGGCAAGATCTTGGAGATCACGCCCTTGTTGCCATGGCGGCCAGCGAGCTTGTCCCCCTCGGTGATCTTGCGCTTTTGGGCCACGTAAACACGCACCAGCTGGTTGACCCCGGGCGGCAGCTCGTGGGCGTCCTCGCGTGAAAACACCCGCACGTCTATGACCTTGCCCGACTCGCCGTGAGGCACCTTGAGCGAGGTGTCGCGCACCTCCCTGGCTTTTTCACCAAATATGGCCCGCAACAGGCGCTCTTCTGGCGTGAGCTCCGTCTCGCCCTTGGGGGTGACCTTTCCCACGAGCACGTCGCCAGCACCGACCTCGGCGCCGACGCGAACGATGCCACGCTCATCAAGGTCTTTTAGGATCTCCTCTGAGAGGTTCGGGATGTCACGCGTGATCTCCTCCGCACCGAGCTTGGTGTCACGGGCGTCGACCTCGTGCTCTTCGATATGGATCGACGACAGCACGTCGTCGCGCACGAGGCGCTCCGAGAGGATGATCGCGTCTTCATAGTTGTAGCCCTCCCAGGGCATGAAGGCGACGAGGAGGTTTTTGCCGAGGCCAAGCTCGCCGCCCTCGGTCGAAGGGCCGTCCGCCAAGACATCGCCCTCGGCCACTTCCTGGCCCTCGTCGACCACTATTCGCTGGTTGAAGCAGGTGTTCTGGTTGGAACGGCGGAACTTGTAAACGGGGTAGATCTTGCGGGCCAAGCTACGCCCATAGCGGTCCTGTTGGCCCGGCTTGTAGTCGACCACGATGTGGTCACCGGTGACCTCGACGACCGTGCCCACACCCTCGGCCAGCACCACATCGCCCGTGTCACGTGCCGCTCGGCCCTCGACCCCGGTACCGACAAAGGGTGCCTCGGGGCGCACGAGGGGGACCGCCTGCTTCTGCATGTTGGCCCCCATCAGCGCCCTGTTGGCGTCGTCGTGCTCGATGAAGGGTATTAGCGCAGTCGAGATGGACACGATCTGCTTGGGCGAGACGTCCATCAGGTCGACTTCGGTCGGGGGCACGAAGTCCACCTCGCTCGTCGTGCCGTAAGTCGTCCCGCCAGCGCCAACTTGGACCCCGGGCCCCTGAGGTGCACGCCGAACGAGCACGCGCTCGTCAAGGAGGGTCCCATCGGGGGCGAACTTGGCATTTGCCTGGGCGATCACATACTCCTCTTCTTCGTCGGCCGCTAGGTACACGATCTCGTCAGTGACCTTGCCGCCGATGACCCGGCGGTAGGGCGTCTCGATGAAGCCGTACTCGTTGATCCGCCCATAGGTGGCGAGGTGCCCGATCAGGCCGATATTCGGGCCTTCAGGGGTCTCGATCGGGCACATACGCCCGTAGTGGGAAGAGTGCACGTCGCGCACCTCGAAACCGGCCCGCTCCCGCGAGAGCCCGCCGGGCCCCATTGCAGAGAGGCGGCGCTTGTGGGTGAGGCCCGAAAGCGGGTTGGTCTGGTCCATGAACTGGCTGAGCTGGCTCGTGCCGAAAAATTCTTTGATCGCGGCCACCACGGGGCGGATGTTGATCAACGTCTGGGGAGTGATGGCCTCAACGTCCTGGGTGGTCATGCGTTCGCGCACCACCCGCTCCATACGGGAAAGGCCGACCCGGACTTGGTTTTGGATGAGCTCGCCGACCGAGCGCACCCGCCTGTTCGCGAAGTGGTCCTGGTCGTCCAGCCTGTAGCCGGCTTCACCTTGGGCCAAGTGGAGCAAGTAGGTGCTAGCTGCCAGCACCTCGCTGCGCGAGAGCACGGTCTGGCCAGGTGCGGGGCGCTCGAGCTCCACGCCGAAGGCGGCTTCGGCCTTGGCTATCTCGGGGCCGAGCTTGCGGTCGAGCTTGTAGCGGCCGACCCTGGTGAGGTCGTAGCGCTTGGCATTGAAAAAGGCGTTCTCAAAATAGGCCCGGGCGGAATCGACCGACGGGGGCTCCCCCGGCCGCGCCCGCTTGTAGATCTCGAGCAGGGCCTCGTCTTGGGTGGGCGCAAGGTCGCGCTCTTTTTGCCACTGAGGCTCCAGGAAGTCGAAGTGGCGCACGAAGCGCTCGAGGAAGGCGTCATCGGCGTAGCCGAGTGCCCGCAGCAACGTGAAGAGCGACACCCTCCGCTTCCGGGCGACCCGGGAGCCGGCGGTGATGTCCTTCCCCGGCTTGGCTTCGACGTCGAACTCGATCCACTCACCCCGGTAGGGGTGCACGGTCCCCGTGACGATCGTCTTTTGGTCGCGTCCCGGCTGGAAGATGACCCCGGGCGACCGCACCAGCTGGGAGACCACCACGCGCTCAGTGCCGTTGATGATGAAGGTGCCCCTCTCGGTCATCACGGGGAAGTCCCCCATGAAAACCGTTTGCTCCTTTATCTCACCGGTGCTGGCATTTTGGAACTGGGCGCGCACAAAAATCGGTGCCGCGTATGTCATGTCCTTTTCCTTGCACTCCTCCACCGAAAACTTCGGGGGAGGGCGCAGGTCCAGGTCGTCGGGGTCGAACTCGAGGACCAGCTTGAGCGAGCCGGAAAAGTCCTCGATGGGGCTTATGTCGCGGAACGCTTCAGCCAAGCCCTTGTCCAAGAACCACTTGAACGAGTCGCGCTGTACTGAGATCAGGTCCGGGAGCGGTAGTACCTCGTCGAGGTTGGCGAAGCTGAGCCGCTCCCGCTGTGCGGGGCGAAACGGCAACAAGGATCACTCCTTGGTAGGTGCAGAGGGTGCGGGAAGTAGTAGCAGCGCGCGCCAGACCGCCGCCCTAACCCGAAGGGACGCGGACAAACACAGCACGGCAACTGACCACTATACAGCGCGTCCGCCGGACGCGGCAAACGACCCGAGCACCTGGTCCAGCGCTCCACCCAACAGGGTAAGCCAGCCCTGCCCCCAGGTCAAGCACTTGGTGCCTTAGCCTGGGGGCCTCCTGGCAGGACGACGAACTCGCCGTTGGCTCTTACTTGAGCTCGACCGTAGCGCCGGCGCCTTCGAGCTGGGCCTTTGCCTTGTCGGCGTCCTCTTTGCTCACCTTTTCGAGCACGGTCTTGGGGGCACCGTCCACCAGGTCCTTCGCCTCTTTTAGCCCGAGGTTGGTGAGTGCCCGGACCTCTTTTATGACCTGGATCTTCTTGTCGCCGGCACCGGTCAGCACGACGTCGAACTCGTCCTGCTCCTCCACCGCTGCAGCCTCAGGCGCCGCGGCGGCTGGGGCGAGGCCTGCCGCAGCTACAACCGGGGCAGCCGCCGTCACGCCGAAGCGCTCTTCGAACGACTTAAGCAGCTCGGAGAGCTCGAGCACGCTCAGCTCAGATATGGCGTCCAAGATCTCGTCTTTAGACAACTTTGTTGGCATTTTATAATATCTCCTGTTTATGTAGCGGGTGAGGGAGGCTCATTCTTCGGCGTTGCGCTGGTCCTTGAGCGCAGCTAGCCCATAGGCAAAGTTCCTCGGAAGGGCACTCAAGGCGCTGGCCATGCCCTGCAATGGCGCAGCCAGTGCGCCGGCCAACCGGGCAAGGAGCTGCTCGCGAGGAGGTAGGTCGGCGAGCGCGTTGGTAGCGTCTGGCCCCAGGACCGACGTGCCAAGGAGGCCTCCTTTGATGAGGAGCGCCGGCTTGGCCCGGGCGAACTCGCGCATGGCCTTGGCCACAGCAACTGCGTCACCTTTCACAAACGCGAGACCAGTGGGCCCAGAAAGCAGGCTTTCAAAGCCCTGAGCCGCCCCCTGGGCGGCGGCGATGCGAGCGAGGGTGTTCTTGTAAACGCGGTACTCAGCGCCCAAGGGCGCAAGGCTCCTTCGCAGCGCCTCCAGGTCCTTTACCTTGAGCCCGCGGTACTCGGTGACGATTACGGCATCTGACTGCTCAAGCTGGGAACGCACCCGCTCGACTGCGGCCACCTTTTCAGGTCTCGGGTTATCCATCTGCTACTCCTTCTCAGGCGTGCGAGCAAAACACACCGTCCAAGGAGTGCAAGCTCGCCTCGTCGGGCAGGGTGCCAGCCAAACCAGCTACCCACTTAGGCGCCCCACAGGGTGGCTGGGGACGCACCAGATTTCTTCGGCGCTATGTACTAACCGGTTATGTTAGCAGTTCAAGCAGCAGTGGCAGCCAGGTCCTCGTCGCTCACCCGCGCCCGGGCCGGGTCGATGTCTATGCCAGGGCCCATCGTGGACGACACCGACACCGACTTCACGTAGCGGCCCTTGGAAGCCGCTGGCTTCACCCTTTGCAGTTCGTCAAGCACGGCTCGAACGTTGGTCAAGAGCTGGTCCCGGCTGAAGCTCACCTTGCCAATGGGCACCTGCACGACCCCATGGCTTCGAGCGTCAGCCCGGTACTCGACGCGGCCCCCCTTGAAGTCGCTGACCGCTCGGCCGACGTCGGCCGTGACTGTCCCGGTCTTAGGGTTGGGCATCAAACCGCGCGGGCCAAGCTTGCGGCCGAGGCGCCCGACCTGGGCCATCATGTCGGGGGTGGCTATAGCCACGTCGAAGTCCATGAACCCGCCGTCCACCTGGGCAACAAGGTCGTCAGAGCCCACGATGTCGGCACCGGCCGCCCTGGCCGCCTCAGCAGCCTCGCCAGCGGCGAACACGGCGACCCGAACCGACTTACCCGTGCCCGCAGGAAGTGACACCGTCCCGCGCAGGGCCTGGTCCGCCTTTCGGGGGTCTATCCCCAAGCGCACGGCAAGCTCTACGGTCTCGTCGAAGCTGGCGTGGGCAAGCTTCTTCACCATGTCGATGGCCTCGAGCGGGCCATACAGCTGGGCCTCGTTCACGGCCTTGGCGGCCTCGACGTACTTCTTTCCTCGCTTGGGCACCCCTACCTCCTCTGGTCTTGCCTACCGGGCGTGGCCAACTTTGCGGGCTTCAACCGACCTTCACTCCCATGGAACGCGCCGTGCCTAGGACCTGGGCTTTCGCCGATTCGAGGTCGTTAGCGTTGAGGTCTGGCATTTTCACCTGGGCAATCTTGGCTACCTGGGCGTCACTAAGCGTGCCGACGACCTCCCGGCCAGCCGTCTTGGAACCCTTGTCGATGCCAAGCTCCTGACGGATGAGAACGGCGGTCGGTGGGGTCTTCAGCACGAAGCTGAAGCTGCGGTCCGAGTAGATGGTCACCTCTACCGGTATGACCTGGCCTGCTTTGTCCTCGGTGGCCGCGTTGTACTGCTTTACGAACTCCATCGTTTGGATACCGTGCGGGCCAAGGGCCGTGCCTACGGGGGGCGCGGGCGTAGCTTTGCCGGCAGGGAGCTGGATACGGACTATAGCTGTGACTTGGCGCTTGGCCATGGGGTACTCCTAATTGCAGGGCTCTGGCAAGGGGTCAGAGCTTGGCCACCTGGGCGAACTCGAACTCTACCGGTGTCTCGCGACCGAAGATGTTGACGAGCACCTTTAGCTTGAGCTGGTCCTCGTTGATCTCGGCAACTGTGCCGCTGAAGTCGGCGAACGGCCCTTCGCGAACGCGTACAGACTCTCCCACCTCGTACTCGAGCCGCGGCTTGGTCTTCTTCGGCACGCCGGCCCCTTCCGCCTTGGGGGAGAGGATGCCCTCGACCTCACGGCGCGACAAGGGCGTCGGGCGGGCACCGAGTCCGACGAAACCCGTCACGCCGGGAGTGTTGCGCACGACGTACCAGGAGTCATCGTCGAGATCCATGCGGACCATCAAGTAACCGGGGAAGACCTTGCGCGACACCACTTGGCGCTTGCCGCCCTTCAGCTCGACAACGTCCTCCAAGGGGATCACGACCTCGAAGATGCGGTCCTCCATGTTCATGGAGGAGATGCGGCTCTCCAGGTTGGACTTGACCTTGTTTTCGTAGCCGGCATAGCTGTGCACTACGTACCAGCTCCCAGGGCGGTCATAAGGGCTCTCTTGAGGGACGCTGCCCTCGCCCTCTGCCTCGGGTTCACGCACCTCGCCGTTGCCCTCGAGCACCGCTTCAAGCGCGACGCCACCCTCGCCGCCAGGCGCTAACTCTTCAGCCCCTTCACCTGGGGCCTCTTCACCTGGGGCTTCATCTAGGGCCTCTTCATCTAGGGCCTCTTCATCTAGGGCCTCGGCCATGGTCGAGTCCGTGAAAGTCTCCTCAGCCATCGCCTCTCGCTACTTGAACAGGGACGACGCGCCCAGCGAATAGAGGTAGTCCAAGCCGTAGGTGAGCGCCATCAAAAACGCCAGGGTAAAAAATACGACGGTGGCGTAGTTGACCAGCTCCGCACGCTTGGGCTTCATGACCTTGCGCAGCTCGAGCACTACCTCGTCCAAGTACTGGCGAGGATGGAAGCCAGTGCGCGCCGGGACACCCGATGGCGGCCTCCGCTCCTCTCGCCTGAAGTTGGGCGCGCCTTCACCCAGGTCCTGGCCCTCTAACAGGTTCTTTTCTTCCCGGTTGAACTCGCTTACGCTCACGTCGCTGACCTTCCTTGCGGACTTCTAGCTTACGCAGGGCAGGAGGGACTTGAACCCCCAACCGCCGGTTTTGGAGACCGGTGCTCTGCCATATTGAGCTACTGCCCTATGTCCAGTTGACCTGCGTGTTTAACTTTTTGGTCACCGAAGCGCACAGACCACGGACAGCCACCTGCTCAGCGTACCAGAGCTACCGGCGCGCTTGTTGGGCGCGACCGAGCCTGCTAAGCGCACAGCGTAGGCGAAGAGCTCACGTTGAGCACGTGGGGCCCTCAGCCCGTCACCAGTCCTAGATCGTCGAGCTCTAGCCGGCACTAGCGGGAGTCGAGGAAGGCCAGCACGGCGAGGACGCGGCGGTGGTCGTCGTCGGTATCTGGCAAGAGCAACTTGTTCAAGATGCTGTGCACGTGCTTTTCGACCGTGCCCTCTGATACGTAGAGCCGGTGGGCGATGCCGGCGTTCGAACGCCCCTCGGCCATGAGGGCCAGCACCTCGCGTTCGCGCTCCGTGAGCTCGTCGAGGGGGTCGTGGGCTCGCCGGGCCGCGACCAGCTCGGCCACGACGGCAGGGTCGACCACTGTGCCCCCCTTTACGACCCGCTCGAGGGTGTCCAAGAACTGCTCCACGTCGGTGACCCGGCTCTTCAACAGGTACCCGCTGCGCTGACCGGTAGCGAGCAGGTCCATGGCCTGCTCGACCTCGACGTAGGCCGAGAGCAGGAGCACCGCGGTAGAAGGGAACTGTGCGCGGATGTACTTCGCCGCTTCCAAGCCCTCGGTGCCGTGCTTGGGGGGCATGCGGATATCGACCACTGCCAGCTCAGGGCGGTGCTCGCTCACAAGGTTGACGAGCGTGGTGGCCTCGCCGCACTTGCCGACGACCTCGTAACCGGAGCGCTCTAGCAAGCTCGCCAGCCCTTCGCGAAGCAAAACGTCGTCGTCTGCCAGCACCACATGGGCCTTGGTGGCCGCCCTCGGGCCTTCGGTCGTCCCACTGGCGGCTGTCAGCTCTTCGGTCATAGCTGCCGAGACCCTACCGTCGGCTCGGCACCATGGTCCATGAGCGGTGCCAAGGGAGTTGCCCCGGCCAGCCCAACGCTACCCAGCTTGGCCCACCACGATCACCGCTGCACCGTTGACCTTGTCGTGGGCCAAGTCGGAAAGGGCCTGGTCGACCTTGTCGAACGGGTAAGACACCGTGGTGGCATGGACCCTCAAGCGGGTGGCCGTGGCCAGCATCTCCTCTCCGTCGGCACGGGTGTTGGCTGTAACGCTGGTGAGCGTACGTTCCTGGAAAAGGTCGGCCTGGTAGTTGAGCGACGGGATGTCGGTTAGGTGCACGCCGGCCACGGCCAAGGTCCCTCCCCGCTCAAGGGCCTCCAGGGCCACCGGCACCAGGTCGCCCACGGGGGCGAACAAGATGGCGGAGTCAAGGGGCTCGGGTGGGCGGTCCGCAGCGGCACCGGCCGAGGCAGCCCCGAGCGACAACGCTAGCCTGCGTGCTTCCTCCGAGCGCGTGAGCACATGCACAATGGCCCCCTCGTGCACGGCTACCTGGGCGGTCAGGTGTGCGGAAGCGCCGAAGCCGTAGATGCCGAGCCTGCCCCCGGGCGGCAACTTGGCGCGCCGCAGGGCCCGATAGCCGATGATCCCAGCACATAGCAGGGGGGAAGCTTCGATGTCGGGGTAGGCCTCGGGCAAGCCGTAGGCGTAGCGCTCGTCGACCAGCACGTACTCGGCGAAGCCGCCGTCGTCGTCCCAGCCAGTAAAGCGGGGTGACAGGCACAGGTTCTCACGCCCGCTAAGGCAAAACCGGCAGGTGCCACAGGTCTTGGCCAACCAAGCGATGCCTATTCGCTCGCCGGGCACGAAGCGCCTGGCCCCTTCCCCTAGAGCGTCTACGACCCCAACCACCTCATGGCCAGGAACCACACCTGGCCGGCGAGGGGGGAGATCCCCCTCGGCCAGGTGCAGGTCGGTCCGACAGACCCCGCACGTCAGCACGCGCACCCTCACCTGGCTCGGGCCTGGTACTGGGGTTGGCTTCTCGACAAGCCGGAGCGGCCCCTCGTCTATGGGGGCCGGGTGGTCAACAACCCACGCGCGCATCGGACCTCACCCTTTCGCATCCCCTTTCGAATCCTCGGCTAACAAACCGAAACGGGCTAACTGCTCGCCATCTTCGTGGGCCTGGGAAGCTATCAATAGGGCCGAACGTCCCTTGGCGTCGCTTGCCCAGTTGCCAATGCCAGGCCACCAGCTGCAAGCCAACAATGGTCGGGTTGCTGGCATGGAGGCCCGTGCTCATGCCAAGCACGCGACCCATATTTAGTCTGCCCAAGCCCACGGGCCCAAGTCGGTGCACCCGAGCCACCCAAACCTGCCGATAATGATTGTTAGGTGCTAATCTCTCACCATGCAGGCACCTGCAGAGGTCGCGAGGCTGTTTAGAGAGCGTGGCCTCAAGCTCACGCCGCAACGAGAATGCATCTTCAGTGTGCTCTACGGCAACGACCAGCACCCAAGTGCCGAAGCAGTGTTCGCGCGAGCCCGGGCACGGATGCCCACCCTGTCGCTCAAGACCGTGTACCAAACCCTGAACGAGCTCACGGAAATGGGCGAGCTAAACCAGTTGGACCTCGGCACTGGCGCTGCGCGCTTCGACCCCAACGTCAAGCCACACCACCACCTAGTCTGCGTAGGCTGCGGGGCGGTGCAAGATCTGTACCTGGAGGTCCCTCGCTTCGACGTTCCGGCGTCTTTGCTCCAGGGCTTCGAGGTCTCCGGGACCGAGGTCGTGTTCCGGGGGCTGTGCGCCGCCTGTAGGCGCGCAGACCCTGACCAGCGACCGCAAGTACCGACCGGCCCGGTGGGGCCCTGACCTAAACCAACAACCCAAACACCGAGTACCAAGGAGACATCAAATGCCAGAGCTGAAGTCAACCAAGACCCACGAGAACCTAAAGACAGCGTTCGCCGGCGAGAGCCAGGCCAACCGTCGCTACCTGTACTTCGCCCAGAAGGCGGACGTCGAGGGCTACCCCGACATCGCCGCTTTGTTCCGCTCAGTCGCTGAGGGCGAGACCGGCCACGCCTTTGGCCACTTCGACTTCCTTGCCGAGGTCGGCGACCCCGTTACCGGAGAGCCCGTTGGCGAGACCGAAGACAACCTCCGCTCCGCCATCGCGGGGGAGACCTACGAGTACACCGAGATGTACCCGGGCTTTGCTAGGACAGCTCGCGAAGAAGGCTTCGACTCTATAGCCGAGTGGTTAGAGACCCTCGCCAAGGCCGAGAAGAGCCACGCCGGCCGCTTCAGCAAAGGCCTTAGCGCACTCTCCTGAGCACTTGCACGCTACAGCGCTTCACGACTCTCGAAGGGAGGGGACCAGGTGACGACCACCTATGACCCTAAGCACCCCGCGTACTACCAAGAAGCGGACTTGCGAACCGAGCTCACGCGGGTGTTCGAGCTCTGCCACGGCTGCCGCCTGTGCGTGTCCCTGTGCCCGTCGTTCCCTACCCTGTTCGGCTCGATCGACGCCAAGGACGGCGACGTCCCGGCGCTCAGCGACGCCGAGCAAGACAAGGTGGTCGACGAGTGCTACCAGTGCAAGCTTTGCTATGTGAAGTGCCCTTACGTCCCGCCCCATGACTGGCAGCTCGACTTCCCACGCCTCATGCTGCGCGCACAAGCGGTCCGCCTGCGCCAGCACCCCTCCCTCAAGGAGAAGCTAACAACTCAGGCCCTTGGCCGGACCGACCTGCTCGGCAGGCTGGGGAGCGCTGTCGCACCTGTCGCCAACGCGGCTCTCAGGTCTCCAGGGTCGCTGGCGCGCAGGGCCATGGAGGCGACGGTTGGCATCGCGTCCGAGCGAGTGTTGCCCCCCTACGCAAGGACCAGGTTCAGCGTCTGGTTCAAGGACCGCCTGCGCAGCGGGCGATCAGTGCCCACACTCCCTGAACAGGCCCGGGCCGCCGTCTTCGCCACCTGCCTGGTGGAGTACCAGCGGCCCGACGTGGGCCAGGACCTGGTGAAGGTGTACGAGCGCAACGGCATCGCCTGCACCGCGATAGGTGGCGCAGGCTGCTGCGGGGCGCCCTGGCTGCACGCCGGCCATTTCGACCAGTTCGAAAGCCAGGCAAAGCGCAACCTCGGCCCGCTCGCCCAAGCCGTAAGGGCGGGCTATGACATTGTGGTGCCCGAACCGACCTGCGGCTACGTCTTGAAAAACGACTACGTAACTTACGTTGGAGGCAAGGACGCCGAAATGGTGTCCGAGCACACTTACGACGCCTCGGAGTACCTCTGGCGCCTACACCGCGGCGAGGGCACCAAACTCGACCTGGACTTCCCAGGGCAGGTGCCCTCCAGCATCGTCTACCACGTGCCTTGCCACCTGCGAGCCCAGAACATCGGCCTACGTAGCCGGGACCTACTGAAGCTGACCGGCGCAAAGGTAGTCCTCGCTGACAAGTGCTCCGGCATCGACGGTACCTGGGGGCTGCGCTCGGAGAACTACGAGCTCGCCCGCAAGGTTGCCCAGCCGCTGCGCGACGCCATCAACGGCTCGCGCGCCGAGGTCGTTGCCGGCGACTGCGCCCTGGCGAACACCGCTATTGAACAGGAAACCGGCAGGCGTCCCCAGCACCCCTTGCAGGTCCTAGCACGCGCTTATGGGATCGAACCCGAGCCGGGAGCGCCCCTCAAGCACGGTCCCGACCAGCCGGCACCTAAGCTGGTGGGTGGACAGGGAGCTGAGCGCAGTGCGTAACGCCAAGCTCACGGTGGCCGACATCGAAGACCTGCGGACCTACGAGCGCTCCCGCGCGGCGTTCCTTGACCACGTCATTGCTTTGAAAAAGCGCCGCCGCGTTGGGGTCGGGCCGTTCGTGACGTTGCTGTTCGAAAACGTAGACACCGTCCGGGCGCAGGTACAAGAGATGGCGCGCGCCGAGAGGATGCTCACCGATGCACAGATCCAAGCCGAGCTCGACATCTACAACCCCCTCATACCACAACCGGCCAACCTGGCCGCGACCCTCTTCGTCGAACTCACCACCGAGGCAGAACTGCGCGCGTGGCTGCCGAAGCTGGTCGGCATCGAGCGCTCGGTAGCGCTCAGCGTAGGGCCCGAGACGGTCTGGGCGAGCGTTGACCCTGCCCACGCCGCCCAGCTGACGCGCGAAGAAGTGACCGCGTCCGTGCATTACGTCCACTTCTCATTTACCCCGGCACAGGTTGAGGCCTTCCGCTCGGCACCCGTCACCCTCGCTGTCAGGCATCCCGCCTACGAGCACGCGACCCCCCTCACCGAGGACACCCGCGAGAGCCTGCTGGAGGACCTCCTGGGAGACTAGCGCCGGCTCGAAATGGGGGCCTCCCGACTCCCAGCCAGTGCTGCGGCGCCCTAGAGTGGGTGACGGCGTCAAGGCCCCAACGCTTGGAGGTACCTCGTGGATCCTAGCAATAGCAGGCACGCTCATCCCCTAGTCAAAGCCGCTGTTGTGACCATCGCTGCCTTGCTGGCGCTGATGTTCGTCCTTTCTGCCATTTCTTTGATAGTCGGTTTGGTCTGGACGGTGGTCAAGGTCGTTCTCGTCGTCGCATTGGTCGCGGGCCTGGTGCACTTGGGCCGGCGGATGTTCCGGCACACTTAGGTGCCCTCCCCAGGCCTCTTGGGCCCTGCCTGCTGTTACTTTGCCAGCCGGTACTTTGCCAGCCGGTACTTTGCCAGCCGGTGACTGCGTCGACCCTGCCCTCCCCTGCACACCTCAGCCCCACCGCGGCCCACTACCTCGAAGTCGTCTATTACATCGCGCACGAAAACGAGGTCCCAAGGCCCGGGCGCCTGGCCGAGTGGTTGGGGGTAAGCCACCCCACCGTGACCGTGACGCTCCAGAAGCTGGCACGAGCCGGCTGGCTCGAGGTCAGCTCCGACCACGTCATCGCCCTCACCCTCGCAGGCAACGCTGCCGCGTCATCGGTCGTCCGCCGGCACCGCCTGCTCGAGCGCTGGCTCGTAGACAGCCTCGGCTTCGATTGGGCCTCGGCTGACCGGGAGGCCGCCTCCCTTGCGCCGGGGGCTTCTGACACGGTCCTGGAGCGCTTGGACCAGGTGCTAGGCCACCCCCGTTCTTGCCCGCACGGCAACCCTATCCCTGGCCGGGGAGAGGTACCCCCCGGAGTGCGCCTTGACTTGTTGGCCGAGGGCCAGCCGGCGAAAGTGGTACGGATTTCCGAGCTCGCCGAGCACGAAGCTCCCCAGGTGTTGCTCCAATTGCACCGCCTTGGCCTTACCCCGGGGCGACGGGTGGTAGTGCGCTCCACGGGCACCGAGATCGGCCTAGGGATCGAGGGCCGGAGCGCACAAGTAGACCGCAGCGCCGCCAGAGCAGTCTGGGTTGACCTGCCCGCCTAGGACAACCTTAGCTTTTACCCCAGGGCACCTAGGATTGGCAGCCAGCCTCAAACCGCAACCACAGAAAGGGAGGCAGGATCAGTGCGCACCCGGGAACACGTCCCCGCTCGTAAGCTCGCGAGCCTTGTCGGCAGCGCGAGCGCTTCGCTGGCGGCGTTGATCGCCCTGGCCGCCCCGGCGAGTGCCACGCTGCCCCAGCGGGGCACATCGAGCCACGCACGCACGACGGTCACGAAGATCGAGGTGAAGGCGACCAAGATCGGCAAGTACGCCAAGGTCCTGGTCAACCAAAAGGGGCTTGCCCTTTATTACAATACTGCCAACAAACCCCCTAAGCACTGGGCCTGCACCGCCAAATGCCTCACCGTGTGGCCGCCGCTGGTCCTCCCGAAGGGCCAAAAGGCAGCCATCGCCTTGGCCGGCGTGAGCGGGCTCGGCACCGTCAAAAGCCCCTCAGGTGTACAAGTAACCTGGCAGGGCAAGCCTCTGTACACCTTCAGCGCAGACAAGGCGGGACAGGCCAAGGGGGAAGACGTCCTTGGTGTCTGGTTCTTGGCCGGTACCGCTCCGGAAAAACCCCTCGCCAAGAAGACCACTACCACTACTGCCAAGAGCAGCTACGGCGGCTACTAGAGCCAGCCAGCAGCCTCCTCGGACGGCCCCGCCCAAACCCTAGGCCGGCGCCAACCTTCGCACACCTGGGCCCGCTACGCTACCTGCACCGATGCGAAGGCGGATGGCGGTAGCTGCGGTAGGCCTTGCCGCAGTCCTGGTCTCAGCGACGGTGTTCGCTGGGTGGTCGATGGAGGCTAGCGGTGCCCCCAGGGCCCTTCGGAGGACTGGGCCCCAGCCAACAACGCCTCGGTGCACCTCAGCGCAGGGCGCGCCGCTCCGGGCAAAAACTACCTGTGGCGCCCCAGAGCGGACTTTCCAGGTGGCCACGACCGAGCTCCAGGTGCCAACGCCCTCAACTGGGGCTACCCTGCCTACCGAGGTCTGGTACCCCGCGACCAAAAAGGCAGGCAAGCTTGTCCCCGAGCGCAGCAGCGCTCCGTATCCCCTGGTGGTCTTCTCCCAGGGCTTTGACGAAGCGGTGAGCGCTTACTCGGCCCTTATCGAGCACTGGGCCGCCGCTGGCTTCGTCGTGGCCGCCCCCACTTACCCTGACACAGCGCCACCTGGGCCCCTTCACGAGTGGGAGATCATCTACCATCCAGCGGAGCTCCGCTCGGTGCTCGGAGCACTTACGAGCATTTCGCCCAAGGCGAGGTCGGTCCTGGCGGGCTTGGTCAACGCCAACGAGGTCGGCCTTGCTGGCCAGTCCGACGGTGGCGACGTCAGTTTGGCGGTCGCTGACAACACCTGCTGCCACGACCCGCTGGTGAAGGCTCTAGCCGTCCTATCAGGAGCTGAGCTGTCAAGCTTCGGCGGCAACTACTTCGCAGGCCCGCAGGTCCCGCTCCTTGTCGTCCAAGGCAGCGCCGACACCGTCAACGTGCCGGCGTGCAGCGCCCAGATCTTCGACGAGTCCAAGAGCCCCAAGTACTACCTGGACCTTCTCGGGGCCAGCCACCTGGAACCTTACGTCGAGCCGAGCGGGCAAGGCACTGAGGGCAACGACTACGCAACTGGCCCCGGCGTTGCCTACCGCCGCATTGCGGCCCAGGTGACAACTGACTTCTTCGAGGCCGAGCTATCTGGGAGCCGGGTCGCACTGGCGTCGATGAGACGGGCCGGAGCGGTCCCCCACTTGGCTCGTCTATTGGTCGGGGGACAAGCGCCGCCTGCAGGGGGCTGGTGCCCGGGCTCGCCAGCCTGACCCCACCCGAGGGCCCAAGCAATGTCCACGACCAACCAGAAGTGGGGCTATGGCCCAACGGCCCTAGGAACTTGGGACTAAAGCAGCGGCGTTACCACCGACGCTGCTGCCAAGCTTGTCTCAAAAGGTTAGGTCACGCGAACCCTACAATTAGGTACGCCTGAGCTGGGCGTACGATGGCTGAGAGCGAGCTTAACACTGGGGCATTTGTCGGTGAGGATCCTGCAAATGAGATGCTAGTAAGGTACTTTGGCCAGCTACTTTGGGTACCTACAAGGAGACAAAAATGGGGTTGAAATTAATTGGCGCTGGGCTACCTAGGACCGCCACCATGACACAAAAAGTTGCGCTCGAAATCCTCGGCTTTGGCCCATGTTACCACATGGCCAACGTGTGGGGCGACTTGGGCACGGTCCCGCGCTGGCACGAAGCGTTCCTCGGCCGCAGGGACTGGGACGACATATTCGGCGAGTTCCAGGCCGCAGTGGACTGGCCTGCGTCCTTTTACTACAGAGAGCTCATGGAAGCCTACCCCGATGCCAAGGTCCTGCTGTCGGTGCGCAGCGGGGAGTCTTGGGAGCGCAGCATGGAAAACACGATCTGGGGCACCTTTTACGGGGACATGCTGGTACACGACCTTTCCACAGCTTGGGCGCGGGTGGACGAGCGCTGGGCCAACTACATCACTTTAATGAAGGCCATGTGGGAAAAGATCGGCCTGCTGGCAGGGGAGTTCGAGGGGCCATGGGAGGGGACCATGGCGACGGCGATGGAGCGCTACAACGAAGAAGTGAAGGCCACCGTGCCAGCGGACCGCCTGCTCGTGTGGTCACCGCTGGAGGGTTGGGGCCCACTTTGCGAGTTCTTGGAAGTGCCCGTGCCGAAGGTCGCTTTACCACATATAAACGACACTAGAGGCTACGAGCTTGGGGTCATCGACCTAGCCTTGGCTGCGCTCGCTGAGTGGCGCAAGAAGCAGTCCTAGGCCCGCACCAACACCCAAGGAGTGCTGAAGCGCTCATGAAAGGCACCCTAGTTGACGCGGCGGGTGCCGGTGGCCCCGACAGCGCCTTGACGTCCACCCGAGCAGGGGCGAGCCGCCAGGGATGGCTCCTGGCTGTCACCTGCGTCGCGCAGTTCATGGTGATCTTGGACCTCTCGATCGTCAACGTAGCCCTGCCCTCGATCCAGTCAAGCCTCCATTTCTCTAGCGTCGAGCTCCAGTGGGTGGTAGACGCATACTCCATCGTCTTCGCTGGCTTCTTGATGCTCGCGGGGCGCGCCACTGACTTGTTCGGGCAGCGGCGCACGTTCGTGGCGGCCCTGGCGCTGTTCTCGCTCACCTCGCTCGTAGGCGGGCTTTCCATAAACGACCAGATGCTCATGATCGCCCGTGGCTTGCAGGGCCTCTCGGGCGCCATGATGGCCGCTGCCTCGCTCGCGATCATAACTTCGTCCTTCCCCGAAGGTCCGGCCCGGCACCGGGCGATCGGGCTGTGGGGCGCCATGAACGGGGCGGGAGGTGCTGCGGGGACGCTGCTTGGCGGCATCATCACCCAAGAGCTCACTTGGCGCTGGGTCTTGCTCATCAACCCCCCGATCGGGGTGGCAGCCGCCCTGGTCGCATACAGGGTGGTCGCGAACCGGCGCAGAAAAAAGGATGAGGCGCACTTTGACATAGCCGGTGCCTTGACGCTCACCATCGGCCAGTTGGTCCTCGTGTACGGGATCGTGGACACAGGGGTAGACGGCTGGTCCTCGGCCAGATCGCTCGTGCCCATCGTGGCTGGTGTGCTATTGCTGGGCATCTTCGGCCTGGTAGAGAGGCACTTCGCGAGCTCGCCCCTGGTGCCCCTGCGCGAGCTGACCGGCCCGCTAAAAGTCGCCAACTTGATCGTGTTGCTCTTCAGTGCGTCGCTTTTCGCCATGTGGTACGTGAGCTCGCTCTACCTTCAGCAGGTCCTCGGGCTGTCCCCTTTGGACACAGGGCTCGCCTTTTTGCCGATGACCCTCATGATCATGCTCGGCGCGTCGCAGGCCGGAAAGCTGGTCGGCCTTTTTGGGGTCCGTGCCGTGCTCGCCGGCGGGCTGTTGTTGCTGTTCTCCGGCATGGTCCTGATGGCCCGGGTCGGCCCAAGCGGCAGCGCCCTCGGCTACGTGGTGCTGCCCGGCGTGCTCACCGCCGCTGGGATCGGCCTTTCAGTCGTGCCGTCGACGATCTTTGCCACCCAGGGGGCCGGGGCGGGACAGGCCGGCCTGGCGTCGGGCCTAGTAAACACCTCCCGCCAGGTGGGCGCTGGAGTGGGCCTGGCGCTCCTCGCCACCATGGCGACCCAGGCCACGAGCGCGGCGGTGGGCCACAACGTTGCAGTGCCCCAAGCGCTCACCGACGGCTTCGGGCTCGCCTACCTGGTCGGTGCTGGCTTCGTGGCGCTCGCCATCGTGGCGACACTAGCCCTTGCCCGCGAGCACGTGCCCATCCCCAAGAGGCACCGCCTGGGCGTCGGCATGAGCGCCCTGTCGGTGGTGGGTTGCTTCGCGGCTTTAGACTTCGCCCTAGCAGGCGGGCAGGGCCCCTCGATCGGTGCGTACAAGACTTCGGGCGCCTACAGCTTCGTCTCGGCGCCAGGCTTGCACCCTCCCAAAGTGAGGGCCCTCAGCCCGACACACAGTTCCGAACTGGCACCCGGCTACATCATGATGGCCAACTTCTATGACATAAGCGACCCGCCGATGACCGGCCAGAGTGGCCCGCTCATCATGGACAACCAGCTCCAACCGGTGTGGTTCCAGCCTCTTCCAAAAGACGTTGTCGCTTCCAACCTGGAGGACCAGGTCTATAACGGCCGGCCGGTACTCACGTGGTGGCAAGGGACCGTGTCTAGTTCCGGCGAGACCGAGACGGGGGAGGACGTGGTCGTCAACCAGCACTACCAGACCGTCGCGACGCTCCGAGGCAGCGACGGCTGGGTCCTAACGATGCACGAGATGCTGATCAGGGGGGACGACGCGTGGGTCACAGCCAACAAGACCATGCCCATGGACCTTTCCAGGTACGGAGGCCCCGTGGACGGCGTCCTCGACGATTCCGCCGTGCAAGAGTACGACATCTCTACGGGCAAACTGCTCTACAGCTGGGACGCTTTAGGCCACATCCCGCTCTCAAGCTCGCAAGCGACGATGCCAGCCAACGGCTTCCCTTGGGACGCCTACCACGTCAACTCGATCAGCTTTGTAAACAAGGGGGAGTTCTTAGTCTCGATGCGCAACACTTGGGCTGCTTACCTGGTCAAACAAAAAACGGGCTCCATTGTGTGGGAACTCGGAGGGAAGCATTCCAGCTTCGCCATACCCAAAGCTGCCACGTTCCAGTGGCAGCACGACGTCAAGTGGCAAGGCAATTCGCTCGTGACCATGTACGACGACAACTGCTGCCAGTTGACCAGCGGCGGGACCTACGTAGCTCCCGACGGGCCGTCGCGCGGCCTCGAGCTGAAGCTCGACATGGGCGACCACAGCGTGTCTATGGTGGCCCAGTACGTCTATGCGAAGGGCTTCGACTCGGCCTACATGGGGGACATGCAACTGCTTGCCAACGGCAACGTGTTCATCGGATGGGGCTCGCAGCCCAATTTCAGCGAGTACTCGAGGTCGGGCAAGCTCCTCTTGAACGCCTTGCTGCCCGGGAGCGACTTGAGCTACAGGGCCGAGATTGCCAACTGGGTAGGGCTACCCCTTAGCCCGCCTCAGGGCGCGGCCCGCTCGGGGCCAAGGGGGACAACAATTTACGCCAGCTGGAACGGCGCCACCGAGGTTGCGTCGTGGAAAGTCCTAGCGGGCAACACGGCGTCTCACCTCGCCGAGGTAGCGAGCACTCAAAGAAGCGGCTTCGAGACCCAAATCGTGGTCAAAGGCAGCTTCACCAGCTTCAAGGTAGAGGCGCTCAGTTCCAGCGGCCAGGTAATCGGGAGGTCGAAGAGCTTCAGCCCGGCGCGCTCTGGGAATTGAAACTTAGGAGGAACAGCCAGTGCCAGACAAGGACCAACCCCGCGGGCCCGACGATGCAGCCGCGGCCTGCATGGCTAGGGACGCGGGCAAATTGCTGCTGGAGCTGCGCAAGGGGATCGGTACGCTGCTCACGGCACAACAGGCTCGTCATGAAGGCGACAGGCGCTCACACGAGTTCTTGGCTGCAGCCATCGCCGAGCGCTACCCCGACGACGGGTTCCTTTCCGAAGAAGGGGCCGATACCACGGAGCGTCTCAGCCGCGACCGTGTCTGGATCGTCGACCCCCTGGACGGGACCAGGGAGTTCGGGGAACCGCCGCGTACGGACTGGGCGGTGCACGTGTGCCTAGCGCACCACGGTACTGCGGTAGTGGGAGCTGTTGGGCTGCCCGCGAGGGACATGGTGCTGTCGACGGCCGAGCCGCCAGGGGTGAGGCCCCGGCAGCCGGGGCCTTTGCGCATTGCGATCAGCCGCACCCGGCCTCCGGCTTTTGTCGAACAGCTGGCGGCAAGGCTCTCCGGGGAGCTGGTGCCCATGGGCTCCGCCGGCGCCAAGGCAATGGCGGTCATGCTCGGCGAAGTGGACATTTACATCCACGCCGGAGGCCAGTACGAGTGGGACTCAGCGGCACCCGTGGCCGTGGCACGCCACGCCGGCCTACACGTCTCGCGCATAGACGGGTCGGCCCTGGTGTACAACCAGCCCAACCCGTGGCTCCCCGACTTGTTGGTCTGCCGGCCCGAAAACGCAGGGCAAGTACTTGAGGCGCTAGAAAGCACTTGAGCTAAAGGTCAAATGGGCTCGCCAGCTTCGTCGTGCTCGACCGGCCGATCTGTTTGCCCGCGGCGTCCTCCGCCACCACGACGAAGTAGGGCCCGCTCGAGTTGACGGCTATGGAGGTCTCAAAGCCCGTACGAGGCTGTGAGCCGACCTCGGAGAGCTTGCTGGGCGAACTCCCCGCCAAGACTACCCAGCGAGCGACCGCAGTTGCACCGTTCCAACTTGCGTAGACGACAGCCCCACCCGGGGGGTTGGCTAGCGCGCTGACGTCAGGTGGCGTGGACGGCTGGCCAGACCACTCCTGACAAAATGCCCGGTACGAATGGCAGCCGACTGGGAGCTGGCCGTCTAGGACGAGCGTCCCGTCTGCGGCGAACTCCGAGAAGTAGTTCTGGTTGCCCCATCCGATAAAGACGTGCCCATTAGGGAGCACCTGGACGTTTCCTTGGCTACCGGCGATAAAACCGGCACTGTTTCGGTAGGCATGGGACAGGGTCACTTCCTGCGTCTTGGAGTTCAACTGGAGCAGGAGCCCTTGCGACGCCTTGTCAAACGTCTCGTAGCCGTCGTCGAACACACTTATGCTGGCCGGCCCGAGAGAGCGCGCGTCGTGCTGCCAATAGAAGTTAGTGCCCGGGCCCATCTTCCAGTTGGAACGCTTGCCGTTCATCCGCCAAAGAACCTTGCCGTTGGCACGGTCCAGTTTGTAGAGCGCCCACGTGTTCCTCGCCGAGACAAGGAAGTTGCCATCGGGCATCTCGTCCACAGAGTTGATGTGGAAATAGTCAAAAGGCCCAGACTTAGGCGGCGAAAGATAGCTCTCCGAGTAACCAATCTGGCCAAGGCTGTCCCAGTCGAAGAGCACTTTGCCCGTTGCTACATCGATTTCTTGGGCATGGCCCGCTATCACTTGGCCTTTGGGTGACCCTCCGACAGAGCTCAGGTCCCCAGTCACGACCTGGTACGCCGTTATGAGCGCCGTCCCCTGAGACGTCAACAAGAATTCGTGCAGGTCAGCGCTGAGGCCGTCGCCAGCACGCACAGTGTGGCGCGTCACGTAAGTGTCGTCGGCGATCTCGTCGGCCCCAGTGCCATAGTCGTACAGGAGCGAACCCTGCCACCAAGTAAGCACGGGACGGCCCTCATAGGACTGGGCGCTAAAATTAAACGGTGCCGCTGGTATAGGCATGAACCACACGAGGCGGCCTAGGCGGTCCACTATCATGAGGCCGGCCTGGCTCGGGGCGGCCGCTAGGTAGTTGCGGACCGACAGGAACACATAGGGCGGGGAGCTCGGCGACGTGATGTAATTCGTGACAGTCAGAGCTGGTGGACGGAGGTCGGGGCGAGTTACGAAGGACTGGACCGGGGCAACACCAGCAAGGGTCGGGCCCGCCACTGGTCCGAACACTTGGTCGGCGAGATGAGCGGTCCTCATGGCCCCAGGGGCTCGAGAGCCTTGCACGTAGCCCGGTACGGCGCCCAGCACGGCGGCAGCCAAGCCTCCACCTGTGATCCCCATCAGCTGCCGGCGGCTCAGTTGGCTTGCCCGGCATGCCTCTCCTATGCGTGCTTTGTCGTCGTCCATGCCCCTCATACTTACGCATTTGCCCTAGTCAAAGCCAGGAGGACCTGTGGGCTGGGCCAAGGTGGGCCCGCAAGGTGGCCATTGGCGCCAAGCCCGAGAGCTGAGCTCAGGGTTCCTTAATGCCACCTTCACCAAGGTGCTCCTAGCGTTGCGGCGAGGTTTTGCCGTGAAGCTGTCAGCCACAAGCCTGCCAATACTGAGGCCACAACCGTGACTTGGTCACCGTCGCCGAGCGCTAAAGGCGCGTCGGCACAGGCAGGTCGCGCTATGGTCGTCGTACAGGCAGCCGGGACGCCACCGCCACCCCGAGGTCTGCCAGCGCTCTTAGCGGCACTTAGGCCCAAACAATGGCCAAAGAACGTGCTCGTGTTCGCCGCGCCCGTCGCGTCGGGCGCAGTCTTGCACCCCTGGGTGCTAGCCAGCACGTTCGCGGCTTTCTGGGTGCTGGTGGGCGCTTCAGGCGCTACCTATTTGCTAAACGACGTCCACGACGCTAAGGCCGACCGCCTCCACCCTGTCAAGCGCGACCGCCCAGTGGCATCGGGCCGGTTGGGCACCAAGGCGGCCCTGTTGACCGCCGCTGGGCTGGCGACAGCCTCGCTTTTGGCGGCGGGCTTCCTATCAGTCGGCCTTGGCGTGGTCGTTGCTTGCTACCTGGGGGTCAGCGCGGGCTACACGCTGGTGCTCAAACGCCTTGCGGTGATCGAGCTGGCGAGCGTCGCCTCCGGCTTCACCCTCCGGGCCGTGGCCGGAGCCGCCGCCGCGCACGTCGGCGTGTCCCCCTGGTTCTTGGTCATGGTTTCTTTTGGGGCTCTCTTGGTGGTTGCCGGCAAACGGAGGTCAGAGCAGATGGCCCTCGGCAGCGCCAAGGCTGTCCACCGCCAAAGCTTGGGCGCCTACCCACCAGAGTTCCTCCGCAGCGTGAGGTTGTTGGCCATGTCGGTGACCCTCACGACTTACTGCCTTTGGGCCTTCCAGCGCGCGACCGACCTGGCCCTCGGGCGGAGCACCAAACACCTTGTCTGGTTCGAGCTCTCGATCATACCTTTCGTCTTGGCCCTCCTTTTGGTAGAGCTGGCCGTGGCACGCGGCCGCAGCGGCGAACCCGAGGAGCTGGCCCTCAAGGACCACGTGCTCCAAGCGTGCGGGCTAGCCTGGGTGGCATTGGTGGTTATAGGTATTTACGCTTGAGCACAGGCCAGTTGCACCTCCTCAGCGGATGGGGGCGAGCCACCTGGAGCGCAGCCCACGTCGCGGCGCCAACCACCCAAGCAGAGCTCGACACCCTAGTCCTGGAAGGACTGGGGCCCTTCGGGCGCTTCATACCTCGAGGCCTCGGGAGGGCTTACGGTGACGCCGCCCAGTGTGCCGGTGGGCTGGTCCTCGACTGCCGCGGCCTGCGCTCGGTCCTTGAGCTGGACCAAGAGCGTGGCGAGGTCCGCGCGAGCGCGGGGATATCTTTTGACGAGCTACTCGCGTTCGTCGTACCCCGGGGCTATTTCCTCCCGGTCACGCCGGGTACGCGCTTTGTCACCGTAGGCGGTGCTATCGCGAGCGATGTGCATGGTAAGAACCACCATGTCGACGGCTCTCTCGGCTCTCACGTGCAATGCTTGCGCTTGGTTGCCCCAACGGGCGTGGTCGAATGCGGCCCGCACGACCACAGGGAACACTTCGACGCGACATGTGGCGGCATGGGCTTGACGGGGGTCATCACCCAAGCCACGCTCCGCTTAGTCAA
This sequence comes from Actinomycetota bacterium, assembly GCA_023489205.1. The sequence continues at coordinate 26,542 of JAMDDF010000047.1, forward strand.
GGTCGAAAGCTCCTCGATGGTGGTCGACACAGAACGCGCAGCAGACTTGGACGCCTGCCTGTCGCTTTTGTCCACCGACTCGGCCAAGTACCGCTACTCGGTCGCCTGGGTGGACTCTCTTGCCCGGGGCAGGCGGCTCGGGCGTAGCGTGCTCACGAGGGCAAACCACGCACGCGCAGCTGAGCTGCCCAAGCGCTGGCAAGACAAGCCGCTCTCCTACCGTGCCCCGCACCCTCTAAATCTCCCCTTAGCGGCCCCCTTCCCCCTGCTCAACCCGGCTACGGTGAGCGCGTTTAACGAGATGTGGTACCGCAAAGCACCAAAGCACCGACAAACGCGACTGGAGCCGTTCGCGACTTTTTTTTACCCCCTAGACGGTATCGGCAATTGGAACCTCCTTTATGGGAACAGGGGCTTTACCCAGTACCAGTTCGTCGTGCCCTTTGGGGCGGAGAAAGCCCTAGAAATGGCCCTAGAGAAGCTGAGCGGTGGGCGGGTAGGATCTTTCTTAGCAGTGCTCAAGTCCTTTGGGCCAGCGGGGGAGGGCCTATTGTCGTTCCCCACCGAAGGCTGGACGCTAGCCTTAGACATACCTCTTGGCACAGCCGGCCTGGCACAGTTGCTAGACGAGCTCGACACGCTCGTCGTGGGAGCAGGAGGACGGGTCTATTTGTCCAAAGACGCCCGCGTGCGACGCGAGCTGATCGGGGCGATGTACCCCCGCTTAGGCCAATGGCAGGCGTTGCAGGCCCAACTCGACCCAGATGGTGTGCTCGTTTCAGACCTCTCCCTCCGCCTCGGCCTGACCCGCCGGCCAGGCCCGAGGGCGCCACAGGCGATAGACGCCAAATAATGGGCATGCCGTGATAGACGGGACCGGGATGCCCGAGACGGCCGTGGTAATCGGTGGCAGCTCGGACATAGCAGTGGCCGTGCTCAGGCTCCTCGCACTTCGCCGGCTCCGCCATGTAGTCCTGGCCGGTCGGTCTGAAGCCGCTCTGTACCAGGTGGGCGAAGAGCTCCGTGGCCTAGGTGTCCACTCCGTAGACTGCCGGCACCTCGACATCACAGCGACTGCAACGTTGGCACCATTTGCAGCCGAAGCGGCCGGCATCCTCGGCCAGGTTGACCTTGTCTTGGTGGCCGCAGGCCAACTCGGCTCATCAGCACTAGAGGATCTCGGCGCACAAGGTGTTTGGTCCCTCTTGGCAACCAATTTTGCCGGCCCAGCGGCGCTAACCGCAGAGTTTGCCAACTACATGGCCCATCAGGGCTACGGACGGATAGTAGTGCTCAGTTCCGTTGCCGGTGTGCGCACCCGTAAAGCCAACTTCGTCTATGGTTCGGCAAAAGCAGGCCTGGACGGCTTTGCGACGGGTCTTTGCCACGCGCTCGCTGGCAGTGCTGTAAGGGTCAACGTCGTGCGGCCCGGCTTCGTGTCCACAAAGATGACAGCGGGCATGAAGCCAGCGATCTTCTCCGTCGACGCCGCCACGGTCGCCAAGGCCATCGTCCGCGGTCTCGAGACCGGCCAGGAAGTTACCTGGGTGCCTCCTAAACTCCGTTACCTCTTCGCTGTCCTCCGTCTTGTGCCACGACCGCTCTGGCGGCGCTTGGGAGGATGACCTAACCGTTCAGCTCGCTTGGCTCAACCCGTTGCCAAGTGAGTAGGGGTGACCCCACCTGGTGCGAGGATGTCGAAGCCGTCGGGCTTATAGAGGTAGCCGTAGGCAGTGCCTGGGACACCGGTATGGCCGTACTGCCAGACGATCGCCCCCGTTGAGGGGTCGATAGCGACCATCCGGTCGTTGTGGTCATCGTTGAGCATGAACACACCGCTAGGCAACATCTCGACCAGAGAGGGGTCGTTGAGCTCGCCCGGCCCAGAGGTCGGAGAGTAGTTGTAAAGGATCTGGCCCGCCCTGTTGAACTCGACGATCCCGCCTGGGTGCTGGTAGGCGGCGACTAGGTAGCGGTCCGGGCCGATCTGCTGGGGGTCAGAGGGGTAGCCGATCGGTAGGTGCACCGTCCAGACCAGTTTGCCAGTCAGCGTGTACTCGTCGATCCAGGTCCCGTTGATCTCAGAGACGAGAAGGTTGCCGTCCGACAGGGGCGTGTCGCCATTGGGTGACCCGAGGTAGTTAGGTGGCTTGTGGACACACACGTCGTTGGTACCGATCTGGTGGACTACCGCCTTGGTGGCAGGGTTGATGACCAGGATCCGGCAGTTCATGATGTCCGCCACGGTGACGTCGCCGTTGCGTAACAGGTATGCGTCGTCGGGGTTGCTAAGGTAACCAGGGGCGTAACCAGCTTGGCGCGGGTGGCCGTACTGCCAAAGGACCTTCCCAGATGGGTACCCTATCTCGACGATCGTCTCGTTGTTTTCCTGGTTGGAGATGATCGCCGTGCCATGGCGGATAAAAAAAGCGTCGTCGGGGAAATAGAAGCCCCCGGGCGGAGGCGGTTTTGTTGCCGAAGGGTACTGCCACACGATCTTGCCGGCGTCGTCCAGCACTATCAGGCGGTTGTTGCCCCGGTCGGCTATGAGCAACTTGTCGCCGTAGTACGGCGACCCCGCACCCACGGTCCCAGCGACTCCAAAACGCCTGTCCGGCCTTATGAACTGCGCCTGTGCGGTCTCTTGGCCACCGGGCACCTGGCCGCCCACTAGGTAGAGGCGCCCGGCCGAGACCGCCGTGCCGGCATAGGCCACGGCCACTTGCAACGACCCAGCATGCAGGACGGTATTGTTTGCCGCGTCGAAGGCGAAGACGTCATTAACGGGGCCGGGTGGGCTCGCCGGCGCCCCGGCACCAGGGGTTTGGCCCGCGCTCACGCCACCCGCCAAGTAGATGACCCCGTCGAGGTTGCCCGCGGACGCGCCGGCCAGAGGGAAGGGAAGGTGCCCCACGACCTTGGCTGTACGCGTCCGCGGGTCCACCCGTTGGATGGAGCTCACCAGGCCGCCCGAAGCCGACTCACCTCCGAACACGTAGATGAAGCCGCCGAGGCTGGCCACGGCCGGGTAGCGCACGGGGACGGGGAGGGCGGCCACAGTACGGTAAGCATGGCCACGGGTCGTGGCCAGCACCTCGGGGTCCATCTGGGTGCCGCTGTAACCCCCCACAATGTACGCCACGCCGCCCATCACGACGCCCGCAGCGTCGGCTCTCGCCTGGGGTAGCGGGGCCAGTGTCCTGGAGGCTCCCGTCGGCGTTAGGTACTGCGAGGTAACGACGGGCGAGGTGCTACCCCCTCCGAAGACCAAGCCCGTCCCGTCCAGCACCACCGCCGCCGCGTCGTGAGTTGGGGAAGCCAAGTCCCCTATCGAGCTGAGCTGGCCCGTCGACAGGTTGAGCCGGAACCCAGCACTGGCGGTCGCAGCGCCCGACATCAGCCCCCCGGCGATAACCAAGCTACCGGCAGGGCCCTCCGCCAACAGGGCCTCCCGGCTGATAGGCGCCTGGAGCTGCCAGGGCAGGAGGCCGGCCATTGCAGCGGGGAGGACGACGCCGGTGGTCTGTGCCCGCACCTGCGCCTTAGCCGGCCCCGGCGCCCCATGTGCAGCAGCGGGCCGTTGTTTGTGCACCGGGGCCTTTGCCCCAGAGCCTCCAGCCGACCACATCCCTACGATCAGTGCGGCGAGCACTAAGACGCCCACGACTGGCGGCGCCCAGCCCCGGCGCTTTGGCTTACCAGGTCGAGGCCGGGAGCGAGACGGGCGTCGTATGTGGCCCGACGACTGCCGGTTCGGCCGAGGTGGCCGGCCGGCACCGTAGTGGCCGTCAGCAAAGCCTGGTCCTCCGCCCGGTTCGTAACCCACCAGTTCGAGGTTAATTGAAAGGACCTGACGCGATGGTGAACCGTTGGCACGCCAGGTTCATGCTCGGGCAAGGTGCTTAGCCAAAGATGGGCGCAATGGCCAGGAAGCTTGACCGACCGATCGGTTCGCACCCGGTGCCGCCCGGGTGGGCAAGGCCGCCCCGCAGGCCCCCTTACCAAGGGCCCCCGCTTCAACCGACACCCAGGGGTGCACGCAGGGGCGCAGGTACCTTTAGGCACACCGCCGGGCAGCAGGCCATACGCCGGCGCCGGCGCTACTGGCTGGTCGTGCCAGGCTTGCTCGGCACTTTGATCGGTGTCTCCTTTGTTGGGGCAGCTTTATCGCCGGGCAACATCAGTTTCGAGGCCAAGTGGGCGGACTGGCTGCGCGCCAACCACGGCGGGTGGTTCGCAAAGCAGTTCGAGCAGGTCTACTACTCCTTGAAAGCCCCGCCCAAGGGCGGCCAACCAAGAGGCCTCAACAGCGTCCCCGGCACAGTAGCCGCCAGCCCGGTGGGCACCCACAGCCCTTCCTCTACCGCCAGCCCAGGCACGTCTTTAGCAAGCCCGGGCGCTTCGGCCACCAAGACGAACGAGGCTACGGCCTCAACGGGCCAGACCACCACAGTCCCGCTCAGGACGACCCGGGTGCTCAACCAAACGAAGCGGCCGGGCCTGGCACCTCCCTCGCCAGTGCCGCTAGTGGTGCAGCCGGCGCTGCCAGGAGAGGGGAAGTGGCAACCGACCGGCCCGCTCGTAGACGGTACCCCGGCCATGTACGTTGCCCAGTTCAGGGCTGACAAGATCTACACGAGCGAGATCACCTCGGCCGTATGGATGGACCCGAAGCTGTTGCGCTTCGAGCTCGTGCCGGGCCAGCTCGAGCCCGGCGGCAAGTGGGCGCACCCTCCCTACGTGACGCGCGCCGAGCTGCCCTACCTGGTAGCAGCGTTCAACGGGGGCTTCCTGTTCTCGAACGCCAAGGGCGGCTTCTACGCACAAGGAAGGGCTGCTGTGCCCCTCGTGAAGGGAGCGGCTTCGTTCGTCATCTACAAAGACGGCCAGGTCGACATCGGCGCTTGGGGCACCCAGGTGAAGATGGGCCCCGGCGTGGCCTCCGTGCTGCAAAACTTGGTCCTTCTCGTGAACAACGGCCACATAGCACCCTCGGCCACCTACACAGACAACGCCATTTGGGGCTACACCCTCGGAGGAGGGGCCGTCGTGCCCCGTAGTGGCGTCGGCATAACGGCCGATGGGGCGCTCGTATACGTCGCCGGCCCGGCGCTCACAGCCAGGACGCTCGCCGAGTCGCTCCAGCGCGCCGGGGCAGTGAGAGCCATGACCCTCGACATGAACCCCTACTGGGTAACCTTCAACTTCTATTCGCACCCCTCCGGGGACCCCTTGGACGTGACCGGGACCAAGCTCTACCCCGAGATGCAGCGCTCCGCGGACCGCTACCTCCCGCCCGTGCTAGAGGCGCGCGACTTCTTCGAGGTGCTCCTCCCGGGTGCCCCAGTCCCGAGTACCCCAGTCCGGAGTACCCCGGCGTCAAGCTCGTAGCGGCTAGGCCACCGGCCTCCGGCCCGCACCCTACCGCTCGAATCCGTTCCGCCGGGCCCCACGTAGCTAGACCCAGTAAGCGCTTCAACGTAACTGGGAGGAATGTCGACTATGCGTGCCTACGGCCACACGTGCTCAACAGCGAAAACCCCGTTTCGGCGGGCCTTGGCGCAGGCCGGCACAGCCCTTTGTGCCACCGCCCTGGCCGCCTCGGCCTTGGTGGGCTTCGGCGCCTTCGCGCCGCCGGCCTCGGCCGCCAGCCCTACGATCTCGAGCCACATGACCCCACAAGGCAGGGTCCTCGTCGGGCCCACGGGGCTGTCGGTGTACATGTTCAGCGGCGACTTGTCTACCTCGACGGCGTGCACTTCGGCCCTCTGTTTAAAGATATGGCCCCCCGTGTTATCGACAAGTGGTGCCATCAGTGCCGGGCCCGGCGTCAACGCAGCCAAATTGGCTGTCTACAAGAGGCCCGGGGTCGGTGACCAGGTCACCTACTACGGCCACCCGCTGTACTACTTCTTGAAAGACACCGCCCCAGGGCAGTCCAACGGCGAGGACGTCGCTTCCTTCGGCGGCGTCTGGCAGTTGGTGTCGGTCGCAGGCCATCCCGCTGCCAACAAGGCCCAGTTGCAAGTGGAGCCGACGCCCCAAGGCTTGGCCCTCGGTGCAGTAAGTGCCTTTGGTGCACTGAAGACCGTCTACACCTTGTCCGCAGCGACGGCCAGCTCCACCACCTGCACAGGGGCGTGCGAGGCTTTTTGGCCGCCGCTCATAAGCAACGGCCCAGCTGAGGCCGGCCCAGGGGTCAACAAGTCCCTGCTTGGCTTGGTCCGCCTCCCCGACGGCACCGCGCAGGTAACCTACAGCGGACACCGTCTCTACCTCTTCACCAAGGACCTCGCCACAGGTGCAGCGTCGTCAGAGACCAACGGCGAGCTCGTGATGGCACAGCCCTTCGACGGCGTGTGGTACACGGTCTCCCCGAGCGGCTTCGACCTCGCAGGCGCGGCCCACCTGAAGGCCGAGACCTCGTCCGCCGGCGCCATCGTGGCCATGGTCGGGGCCGGTGGGGCCTCGGCGACGGCGTACACCTTCACCGGGAGCAACTGCAGCGCTCAGTGCGCCGTTGCCTGGCCTCCTGTGCTCACCACCGAACCGCCCGTCGCCGGGCCGGGCATCTCTGCAGCGGCTCTCGGGACCAAGCGCCTAGCCAACGGGAGCTTCCAGGTGACCTACCACGGCCACCCCCTGTACCTGTTTTTCAAAGGCCTGAACAGCTCCACCTCCGGTGCTGGCATCAAAGCCTTCGGGGGTACCTTCCAACTGGTGACCTCCAAAGGTGCTAGCGTGCCACCGGCCTCCAAGCCCAGCGCGCCGACGACCCCGGCCCCCAAGCCGACGCCAACGACCGCCTCCAGCACCACCAGCACCACTTCGGCCTACGGCGGCTACTGAGCAACCAGGCCCGCAGCTCTGCCAACCATGAGCTTGCCCCTCCCCGCTCGGGGACCGGACTGAGGGGCAAGCTCAGATGTTCAGCTTCTTTAGTGCCGACTGCACGGAGAGGAGGTAGGCCTCGGTAGTGTAGGTGGCCCCAGAAATGAAGTTGACCTGCACGCCCTGGGCCTTCAGCACTTCCTGGCGCAGCATAGGGATGACCTCGCGGGCGATCATCTGCGAGTAGGACTCGGCTGTCTGCAGGTTGGCCACCCTCACGTCTGTGATATGGCCACCCTCTGCCGTGACCTTGACCGAGAGGACGCCATAGCCGTACTGCTCGCTCGCCCCAACGGCCGAAGCCGCCGGGCCGGTCGACGCCGGCACCGTCGTAGTGACGCTACTCGGCGCAGGCGGCCCTATCGCGCCAGCGCCAGAGCGGCTTGGCGACGTCGTCGTAGCCGAGGAGGCCGGCGGCGAAGTGCTGCCAGGCGAAGCCTCGGGCGCGCTGAGGACCAACCTGTGCGGGGACGGACCGGCGATATGGGCGCCAAGCACTGCGCCAAAACCGGTTACCGCAGACCCAATGGTAGCAACGGTCCTTTTTACATTGCTCATGTCAGCTCGTACGCCTCGAAATGAATTGATTCTTCTGGTACTCCTAGGCGCGAAACCACATCAACCACTGCGCCGACAAACCCCTTTGGCCCGGCAACATACACATCACGCTTTTTGAGGTCTGGCACCACTTCGTAAAGACGTTCGATCTTTACGACCGAGCGCGGCCCGACCCACTCATAGACGCGGCCCTTGCGACTGGTAGTTAGCTTCAAAATTTCGTCGGAGAGCACGAGGTCCTCCCGGCGAGAGGCTCGCATGATCACCACCGGCTCAGCGTCTTGGGGCACGTCTTCTAGCAGCGACCGGATCGCAGTCACGCCGACCCCTCCAGAGATGAGGAGGACCTTCCGCCGGCGTCGGCGCTGCAGGGTGAAGACACCGTAGGGGCCCTCGATCACGACCGGCGTACCTGGCTTCAGCCGCGCTAGCCGAGAAGAGTAGTCCCCGAGCGCTTTTACCGTCAGGCGAAGCTGGGAGGCGCTGGTACGGCCCGACAGGGTAAATGGGTGGGCTTGCCACCACATCCCCCGGGTAAGGAACCGCCACTCGAAGAACTGCCCGCCCCTGGCCCCAAGGCGGTCAAGGTTTTTCCCAACCAAGATGACCGAAACCACCCCAGGGCCCTCGGGTTTCACCTCTAAGACCCGTAGGCGGTGGCGCAGGCTGCGCACAAGGGGCAGGCCAAAGCGGTACGCGATGACGAGCCCGGCCGTAGCCACCCAGAAAAGCACCCAAAAAAGCCGCGTGAGGGGGTGATGGACAAAAGAGGGGCCAAGGGCAATTATGTGTGCGAAAGAAAGTGCCAAGGCTAGGTACATGAAAAGGTGGAAGGCCCACCAACGCTCCCGGCGTACCCTGCTGCGGATAACACGGGCGGACGTGGCTGCGACTGCCATCATTATGCCAAAGCCGATCGTGGCCGAGACCATGTAGGGGAAGGTCGACACCAAGACTCCAACCTCATGCCAAAGACCCGTCTTTGCCGCCTGTGCGTACGCGACTACAAGGAGGACAACGTGAGCAGCAATTAGCGAAATGGGCCAAGGCGCCAACCGACGGTGCCAACGCAAAAGGCCGTCAAACCCGAGCACTGTTTCGACAATTGGTACACGAGACACGAGCAGCACCATTATGAGCGCCAAGTAAGTGCCGGCGAGGCCTGCCACCCCACCAAGGAACATGGCGATGCCTCCAGGCGCGCTGAGCTCCGACATCGTCTCAGTGGTTAGTGCCGTTGCCATAACAGCGCCGAAGCCGAGCCCTAGCACCACCAACGAGACGGTCGGTGCCCAAGTTGCCCCAGGGCGCGAGGTAAGAGCCGGGGGCCGGGCCCTGTTAGGGGCGCGTACCGGCCGAGTCCGGGGCTGGGCGACAACCATGACGAGAAAGATAAGCAGGCACCCTGTCGCGTGGGTTAAGGGCCAAAAAACCTACGTGGCCCCCGCTGGCGCCAACCCAAGCCGTGCAGCTCCCCCGTAGCCCTTGGCGCCAGCCTAGACTGGTTAGTGTCAGCTTCAGTTCATATTTCGAGGCTAAATATTGGTCATGCGCGTGTTGCTCGCCGAAGACGACCAAGCCCTACGCTCAGTGGTCGAACGTGGTCTGAAGGAGCACGGCTACGTCGTGGACGCAGTCGCAGACGGTGAAGCGGCACTCGGTTACCTGCGCGAGTTCGAGTATGAGGTCGCCGTTATCGACTGGCGGATGCCAAAAGTTTCTGGCCTCGAGGTGGTCCGGGTGCTGCGGGCGAGACGGGACCAGGTGCCCGTGCTCATGCTCACGGCCCGAGACGCTGCAGCGGACCGCGTTGCCGGGCTCGACGAGGGAGCGGACGACTACCTCGTGAAGCCGTTCGACTTCGGCGAGCTGCTCGCCCGCCTGCGCGCCCTGCAGCGCCGCCCCCGGTCCTTGCAACCAGCCACCCTGGTGGTGGGCGACGTCGAACTTGACCCAGCCACAAGGGAGGTGCGCGCAGCCGGTGAGCGCCCGGTTCTCACCTCCACCGAGCTTGCCATACTCGAGCTACTTATGCGCCGCTCGCCCGCGGTCGTGCACCGCCGCTCGATCGCACTTCATGTGTGGGAGCAGGAGGCCGATGCGGTCGGTTCCAACACGATCGACGTCCACCTGGCTCGCCTGCGGGCCAAGCTCGCCCCCGCACACGCCCGGATCGAGACCGTCCGAGGGGTCGGTTACCGGGTCCTAGCTTCGTGAGACCCACGAAGCCCAGCGCGACCTTGGCAGGCCCGAGCCGCCTGGCGTCCATGGTGCGCCGGCTGGCTGGCTGGTCCTTTGGCTGGGTCTCGGCTTGGGCACGCCAACCGGGCCTTGCCCACGCAGCACGGGTAGCCGCAGTTGCGGCCGCCCTTATGGCTGCTCTTTACATCGGGGTGGTGGTCAGCTTTGACGTGCTAGACAGCACCCACCTGGTCGGCGCGCTCGATGCCCAACTGGCCGACAGGCTTCAAGACGTGGCGCGCTTGGAGGCCCGCAACCCCGGGGAGGGCTTGGTCCTGCCCGGCACTACGGGCGCCTCGGAAGGCGGCGCCATAGCTTCTGACAAGGAGGTCGACAGCGACGGCGACAGCGATATCGACGGGCCGCCCGTGCTCATCTGGCTAGCCGGGAAAAGTGGCAAGGCCGTGGCGCTCAGCACCAACGCTCCCAGCCTCCCCAGCTTGGACTGGGCCGCCTTGGCAGGGCCTGTCACCATAAGGCTAGGCCACGAAAACTTCCGTCTCCTCGCGACCCGCAGCGCTAGCGGGTGGGTTGTCGCGGGCGAGAGCTTGGCTGACACCGAGCGAGTGAGCGCCGTCGTCGACAGGGCAGAGCTGATCGCCGGCCCCGTGCTCGTCGTGGCAATGTTCCTGGCAGCACTGGCTATAGGCGTCATGGCTTCCCGCCCCGTCGAGCAGGCGCGCCGGCGCCAGCTTGACTTCACTGCAGATGCCTCCCACGAGCTGCGCACGCCGCTAACGGTCATAGAAGCTGAGGTTGGCCTCACCCTGTCAGCGGAGCGCGACAGCACCGCCTACCAAGAAGCCCTCGAACGGATCGGCAAAGAGGGAAAGCGCCTCCGACATATAGTCGAAGAGCTGCTGTTCCTCGCACGCTTCGATTCTGCTCCCCCGCCCCCCGGCGACGAGCCCGTCGACCTGGCCGCCTTAGCCACCAGCTGTACCGCGCGCTTTGCTGCGGTCGCCGCCAGCAGCAACATCGACCTTTCGGTGAAGACCGATAGCACCAGCCCCGCGCTTGTCAAGGCACCCCCTGCTTGGCTCGAACGACTTTGTGGCGTGCTGGTCGACAACGCCTGTCGCTACGCCGGCCAGGGTGGCTCCGTGGTCGTCACCGTCGCCGCACGCTCAGGTACGGTCAGCCTGGCCGTAGACGACACGGGCCCGGGCATACCACCCGAAGCGCGCCCGTGGCTCTTCGACCGGTTCTACAGGGCCAGCCAGGTGGCACAGGACAGCAATACTGGAGCCGGGCTCGGGCTTGCCATCGCTGACGCAGTGGTAAAGAGCACCGGGGGTAAATGGCGCGTTGGCGACGCCCCGATCGGGGGTGCCCACCTGGAGGTCTCCTGGCGCCGCGCCAGCGTGTTCAGACAGGTGTGAGAAACCTATGTAGCGCGGGGAGCAAGCGGGCCTGCCGAGTGGCCCGTACGATCGCCGCACCGCCCCCGAGCGCGGCCGCGATCAGCGCGAGACAACCAGCCAGCCTCCAGCGGGCGCACGCGCGTGAGCGCGCCTCGAGGCATTCACGGATCGCACGCCAACCCTCTTCCCCGATCGAGGGGGCTGTGGAGCCCACGGGCTCATTACTCAAGCTTTTGAGGACCCGAAGCAGGTGCCGGTACCTGGCCAGCTCGGCTTGGCAAGAAAGGCAAGACTGAAGGTGCTCGGACATGGCCCGGCTTGGCCTCCTGGTGCCGTCAACGACCAAAGGGAGCTCCTCAGACACGGCGTCGCATGAAAGCAGTGCCCGCAAGTACCCGACGCGCAGAGGGTGCTTGGCGGACCTGCCGACAGGGACGCTAGGAAGCTCAGCTGGCCACGGCATCGTCGTCGTCGTTGACAACCGCTCGAGCACCTGGCGAGGTTCCATCGCCTTGGGGGTGGGGCCCGGCACGCCTCGTGCCGGGCCTTGGGCGCCTACGAGCGCCCGTTTCTTGCACATGGCGGGAGAGGTCCTCGCGCAGGCGTTTCCTCGCTCGCTGCAAGCGCACCTTGGCAGCCGCTTCTGAGATGCCCACCTGCGACGCGATCGTGCGATGCGAAAGGTCATAGATGTCGCGCAACACCACTACCTGTCGCAGCCGCCAAGGCAAGCGCATCAGCGCCTCGGCCAATATGGCCCGCTCGTCCCACGAGGAAGCCGCAGTCTCGGGGTCGTGCTCGGGACGTGAGTCCGCCAAGCTCGCGAGGCCTTCGCCCTCGGGGTCGAGGTGGTCATGCCAAGCACGCCTCTTACTGGCCATTTGGTTGCTCGCACAGTTCGCCGTGACCCTGTACAACCAGGTAGAAAACCGTGCCTCACCCCGGAACCTCGGCAGGCTGCGAAAGGCTCTAAGGTAGGCCTCTTGGGTCACGTCCAAGGCATCCTGCTCGTTGCCCGTCAAACGGAAGGCGAGGGTGTAGGTGCTTTGCCAGGTGGCATGGACGAGCTGCTCCGGAGCACCCGGGTCACCTCGGCGCACAGCGTCCACCAAGACCTCGAGCGCCTTGTCGCTCAGGTGGCGCCCGGGCAAAGCCCTTACCTGGTCTCCTTGTGGAGGGTGTGACAGCGGTCCCAGCGACAGTACTTGCGTATCTCGATGCGGTCGCGGTCGTTTTGCTTGTTCTTGGTCGTTATGTAATTGCGCCGTTTGCAGACCTCGCAGGCCAGTGTCACCTGCACCCTTCTGTCACTCTTGGCCATCTGGCCCTCTCCTTAGTAACTGAGTGTTGAACAGCTCCTGCGTAGCGGCGGTCGGACTCGAACCGACGACTCCTCGATTATGAGCCGAGTGCTCTGCCAACTGAGCTACGCCGCCCTGCCTCCCATGCCCGGCCTCCCGGCTGGTGCAGGCCGAACCCTAAACGCCTCTCCACGTCGGTAAGCCCCGTTCAAAGCTTGTGCATAGATGGCGAGTGTAACTGACAAAGCACACCGGGCGGGAGCTGGCGGGACTCGGGCGAGTAGGCCAGCGGTACAGCCCCCCGTGCCGACAGGGAGCCCCCTGTCGGAATCGAACCGACGACACCAGCCTTACCATGGCTGTGCTCTGCCGACTGAGCTAAGGGGGCGGGCTCGCCAGTACTGCTGGGAGCGCAGCTCATAGTAGCCTGTGCCTAGCATCCCTGGCTAGGTCCTAGCCTGTCGGGCGTGGGAGCAGGCCCCAGTGAAAAAGTCGCCCTGCGGGTCGTACCGGTCACCTCGGCGCACGCCGAAGGCACGCGGGCCATATACAACGAGGCCGTCGAGACCACCACGGCAACTTTCGAGATGACCCCCCGCTCGGCTTCCGAGCAGCTCGAATGGGTAAACGAGCACTCGGGTGCCTACCCGGCGGTGGTGGCGCTCGGGGAAGGCGGACAGGTCCTGGGCTTCGGGTCGCTTTCCCCCTACCGGCCTCGGCCCGCGTACAGCACGACGGTCGAGGACTCCGTGTACGTCCACTCGCTCTACCGCCGGCGAGGAGTGGGCAAAGTGCTCCTAGAAGAGCTAGTCGACCTGGCCGGTGCTTATGGGTTCCACGCCATCATCGCCCGCATCGCGGGCGGCAACGAACCATCGGTCCTCCTTCACAAGGCGTGCGGCTTCGAGGTGATCGGGGTCGAAAAACAGGTCGGGCGCAAGTTTGGCCAATGGCTCGACGTCGTGTGCATGGAACGACTCCTCTGAGGCCTCCCAGCTGGGCCTGCGGCCACCCAGACCTGGGCGCCCAGACCTAGGCGCCCAGACCGCGCTCTACCAGCGCCTCGGCGATCTGCACGGCGTTGAGCGCTGCCCCCTTGCGCAGGTTGTCGCCCGAGACCCAAAGTGCGAGCCCACGCCCGTCAGGCTCCGAGCGGTCCTCGCGCACGCGGCCTACTAAACAGTCGTCTGTACCGGCGCACTCCAAAGGAGTGGGCAAGTCCCTCAGGGTCACCCCGGGGGCGTGGCGCAAAAGCTCAACTGCCCTTGCCGGCGACAGGGCGCTTTTGAAGCGGGCCAGCACCGAAAGCGAGTGGCCGGTGAACACCGGCACACGCACGCAGGTCACCGCGACGGGGAGGTCGGGTATGTGGAGGATCTTGCGGCTCTCATCGCGCAGCTTGTGCTCCTCGTCGGTCTCGTCGTCGACCAGGCGCCCCGCAACTGGCAAGACGTTGAACGCTATCGGCCCGGGGAAAACCTGGGCCGGGGGGTACCCGAGCGCGGCTCCGTCGAAGGTGAGCGCAGCAGCCTTCTCCCCCACCTGGTGGACCTGGGTCGCCAGCTCCTCCACGCCCTTGCGCCCCGCACCCGAGACCGCTTGGTAGGTAGACACGACGAGGCGCTGCAGCCCAGCTTCGTCGTGGAGAGGCTTCAGCACCGGCATCGCCACCATGGTCGTGCAGTTGGGGTTGGCAACTATCCCCTTGGGCACAACGTCTAGGTCTTGGGCGTTGACCTCGGGGACCACGAGGGGTACCTCAGGGTCCATCCGCCAAGCTTTGGAGTTGTCGACCACGACGGCGCCAGCAGCGGCAACTACAGGCGCCCACTTCGTCGAGGCCGGGGCACCCATGCTGAAAAGGGCAAGCTGTACCCCCGAGTGGTCCGCGCCAGCCACGTCTTCAACTACGACCCCGTCTAGGACCTTGCCGGCAGAGCGTGACGACGCGAAGAGCCGAAGCCGGCCGACGGGGAAGCCCCGCTCCTCGAGCACCCTGCGCATGACGCCACCGACCTGGCCGGTCGCCCCGTAGATACCGACGCACAGGCCGACGGCCCGCCCAGCGCTCATGGCGCTCCCTCGGCGTCGAGGCCGAAGGCCTTGTGCAGCGCGACGACGGCCCGGTCGGCGGCGGCCGCTCTCACCACGCAGCTGAGACGGATGGCCGATGTTGAGATCATCTCTATGTTGATGCCTTCAGCGGCGAGCACCTCGAACATCGTGGCCGAGACCCCGGGGTTGGTCTTCATCCCCGCTCCCACGATCGAAACGGTAGCTACGTCGGGGTCAGCGAAGACCCCGCTCGCGCCGAGATCGTCCTTCATGTCGGTGGCTATCTGCTGGGCAACGGCCAGGTCGTCGTGAGGGACGGTGAAGGAGATGTCCGTCGTGCCGTTGAGGGAGACGTTTTGCTCGATCATGTCGACGTTGACGAGCTTGTCGGCAAGAGCCCGGAAGAGCTTGGCCGCTACCCCGGGATGGTCGGGGACGCCGGCCACTGTGAGCTTGGTCTCCGACTGGTCCGACAGGACTGCTGACACGATCGGCTGCTCCACTGCGCTCTCCTTTTCTACCCACGTGCCTGGTTCCCAGGTGAAGCTTGAGCGCACGTGGAGGCGCACGCCGTGGGTACGCGCGAACTCCACCGAACGCATGGCCGGCTTCGGGCACCCAGCTGCGTTCATCTCCAGCATTTCCTCATAGCTCACTTTGGCCAACCGACGTGCCCCGGGCACCACCCTGGGGTCAGCGGAAAAGACGCCAGAGACGTCGGTGTACAACTCGCATGCCTCGGCCCCGAGGACCTTAGCTAGCGCCACAGCCGTCGTGTCGGAGCCGCCCCGGCCAAGGAACGTCACCTCGTGCTCGTCGGCCGACACGCCCTGCGCGCCCCCGACTACAGGCACCCGGCCTGCCTCAAGCGTCGCCTCAACCCGGAAAGGCCGCAGCTCGACGATCTTGGCCTGGGTGTGCTCAGCGTTGGTCAGTATCCCTGCCTGGCTGCCCGTGAAGCTGTCCGCCGGCACACCGAGGTCGTGGAGCGCCATGCACAAAAGCGCCATGGCCTTTCGCTCCCCGGCGGTGATGAGCATGTCCATTTCACGCCCTGGGCGGGTCCTAGAGACCTTGGCCGCCACCTCGATGAGGTCGTCGGTCTCGTGCCCCATGGCCGATACCACCACTACCGGACGGTCACCGCGCTTGCGCACGCGACCGATGTAGTCGGCCACGCTCCTGATCCGCTCGGCATCCGCCACCGAGGTGCCACCGAACTTCTGCACTAGCAGCGCCACGCCCCTGAAGGCTACCAGTCGGCGCACTTCGGCTACGCTACGGCGCCGTGCCGTCTGAAAAGCGCGTCCAGCAGCGACGAAACAGGACCATGAAAGAGCTGCGCATGCAGCAGGAGCAAAGGAGGCGGCGCCAGCGCATCTTCCTCGGCGGAACTGGCGCAGCCATCGTCATCGTGGTGATCGTTGTGGTGGTCACAGTCGCCACCGGAGGAAAGAAAAAGCCGGTGGCGTCCAAGACATCGGGTTCGTCCACCTCGACGACGGCTTCGACCACGACCTCCACGGCGCCCCCGGTCTCGGTGCCGCTGATAGCCGCTCCCGCCAAGGTTGGCTGCCCACCGATCACCGGGTCCACCAAGCACTACACCCGCTTCTCGTCCAAGCCGCCGATGTGCATCGACCCGGCAAAAACCTACACGGCCAACATCGACACCACGGCCGGCAAGATCACAGTCGCCCTGAGAGCGGCCCAGAACCCCGTCACGGTCAACAATTTCGTGTTCTTGTCCCTCTACCACTTCTACGACGGCACAGCCTTCCAGCGCGTCTGCACGGGCCTCGGTTCGCTCGTGGCCGGGCGGGTGGTCTTGCGCAGGCGAGTGGTCCTTCGTGTTCTTGTCCCTCTACCACTTCTACGACGGCACAGCCTTCCAGCGCGTCTGCACGGGCTTCGTGGACCAAGGCGGGGACCCGACCGGGACAGGGGCCGGCGGGCCGGGGTACTCCTTTGACGGAGGTGCCCCCAAGAGCGCCAGCGTCTACACGGCAGGGGCGCTCGCCATGGCCAACTCGGGCAGCCCCAGCAGCGACGGGAGCCAGTTCTTCTTCGTTGTGGGCAGCGGTGGCAAGGGGCTGTCAGCGAACTACAGCTACTTTGGCCAGGCAACAGGGGCGAGCAGCCTCGCTGTGCTCAACAAGATAAACGCTGGTGGCAGTTCGTCGGCTTCCACCAATGGCAGTTGCCCGCCCAAGGTCGTCTACAAGGTCACCAGCATCAAGATCACGGAGTCCTGACCACAGGCCGGTGCTGAGAGGCCGGACTGGGCCTCACGACAAGCCGACAAGTACGGCGAGGAAAACCGCGTAGGCAGCCGCCAAAAGACCAGCCGTGGAGCGGTCCACACCCCGGCCGGCGTAAGCAAGGCCCACAGCGGCTAACGTGATGCCCGCCGG
>JAMDDF010000138.1:0-5658 GCA_023489205.1 Actinomycetota bacterium
ACAAGACCGCGGTCGTAGTGGTCACCGAGCGCGTCCGCCACGCCCGTTACGTGAAGACCGTGCAGCGGACCAAGCGCCTTTATGCTCACGATGAGCAAAATGACGTGAGGGTGGGCGACAGGGTCCGCGTCGTCGAGACCCGCCCGCTTTCCAAGTTGAAGCGCTGGCGGGTCGAAAAAGTCCTCGAGCGCGCGCGGTAGGAGGACTTAGGGTGATACAACAAGAGTCGAGGCTACGTATCGCGGACAACTCCGGTGCGCGTGAAGTCCTGTGCATAAAGGTGCTTGGTGGCTCGCGCAGGCGCTACGCTTCTATTGGCGACGTCTTTGTGGCTACGGTAAAAGACGCGATACCAGGTGCGAACGTAAAAAAGGGCGACGTCGTGAAGTGCGTCGTCGTGCGTACCCGCAAGGAAAAGCGTCGCCCTGACGGCAGCTACATTCGTTTTGATGAAAATGCCGCAGTCCTAATAAATGACCAGATGCAGCCCCGCGGTACTCGTATATTCGGTCCCGTCGGCAGGGAGTTGCGTGACAAGCGGTTTATGAGGATCATCTCGCTTGCCCCGGAGGTGCTTTGAGCATGAAGATCCACAAGGGTGACAACGTAATAGTGTTGTCGGGCAAGGACAAGGGCCGGCGCGGCCAGGTCGTGCGTGCGTTGCCCAAGGAGGGCCGGGTGGTCGTCGAGGGCGTCAACCGCGTGAAGCGCCACCAGCGCACTACCCAAGTGCAAAAGCGTGCAGGCATCATAGATAAGGACCTGCCAGTGCCTGTCTCCAAGGTGGCGCTCGTGTGCCCGAAGGAGCACACACCTACGCGCGTCGGCTACAGCTTGGGCGAAGGTGGCTCCAAGCAGCGCGTCTGCGCCCGCTGCGGGGAGGCGCTTTAAATGCCAGGCGGGAAGGGGTCACCCGGCAAAGGTGCAAAGGCGCCTGCGGGCAAGGCGAGCAAGGCAGCCAAGCGGGCGGCCAAGGTGACTGCGCCCCGGCGCTCAGGCACTACTGGGCCTGCTCAGGGGGGCCGGGGTGCGCCTGGGCGCCCGGCCGCTGCCCTAAAGGCGGCTCCTGGGCGGCCGGCCAAGGCGAGCGAGCCGCCGCGCCTTCGCACCCGTTACGCAGACGAGGTGCGTGCAGCGCTACAGGCCGAGCTCGGGTTGGCCAACCCGATGCTAGTGCCCAGGATGGAAAAGATCGTGATCAACATGGGCGTCGGTCGAGCGGTCTCACAGCCCACCCTGCTTGATGGAGCGGTACGGGACCTCACGCTCATCAGCGGCCAAAAGCCCGTGGTCACCAAGGCCAAGAAGTCGATCGCGGCTTTCAAGCTCCGTCAGGGCAACGCAATTGGGGTGAAGGTAACCCTGAGAGGGGACCGCATGTGGGAGTTCTTCGACAGGCTGATCTCCCTAGCGATACCTCGAGTGCGTGACTTCCGGGGGTTGTCGCCCAAGGGCTTTGACGGCAGGGGCAACTACACCTTCGGGCTCACAGAGCAGCTCATATTCCCAGAGATCGACTACGACAAGGTTGACGCGCCAAGGGGGATGGACATCACGATCGTGACAACTGCTAGGAACGATCGCGAAGGTCGTTCCCTGCTCGACGCTTTTGGTTTTCCCTTCCGGAGAGAGGTCGCCTAGATGGCAAAAAAGGCCCTTGTAATAAAGGCTCAGCACAAGCCCAAGTACAAAGTGCGTGGGTATTCGCGCTGCCGGCGCTGCGGGCGGCCCCACTCGGTGTACCGCAAGTTCGGGCTCTGCCGCATTTGCCTGCGCGAGCTCGTCCACGCGGGTGAGGTGCCGGGCGTCACGAAGGCGAGCTGGTAGGAAGGCCTGCCGATGACGATGACCGACCCCATAGCGGACATGCTGACCCGCATCCGCAACGCCAATGTGGCGCGCCACGACGTGGTGCGGATGCCTTCTTCGAAGTTGAAGGAGGCTCTGGCGGGGATCCTGCTCCGCGAGGGTTACATAGCCGCGTTCCGGATCGTAACCGAACAGGAGCGCCCAGGCCACACCCTGGAGGTCACGATGAAGTACTCGCCGGACCGGGCCACGACGATTTCGGGTATACGGCGTGTGTCCAAGCCGGGACTGCGCGTGTACACGAGGGCCGACAAGATGCCGCGGGTGCTCGGTGGCCTCGGGGTAGCGGTGGTGTCCACGAGCCAGGGGCTGATGACGGACCGTGAGGCGAGGAAGCGCCGGGTAGGCGGGGAGGTCCTTTGCTATGTCTGGTGAGCGGAGGTGGCCAGGGTGTCGCGCATAGGAAGGCTCCCTGTGCCTGTGCCCTCGGGCGTGAACGTGGTGATCGACGGCCGCTCATTGACGGTCACAGGCCCGCGCGGGTCGCTGTCGCATGAGGTCGCTGGCGACATAACGGTCCGCCAAGAGGGCGACGTCTTGGTCGTGTCGCGCCCCGATGACGAACGGCGCAACCGTTCTTTGCACGGGCTCACGCGCACCCTTGTTAACAACATGGTGGTCGGTGTCACCACAGGTTTTGCCAAAGACCTTGAGATCTCCGGGGTGGGTTACCGGGCCACGCCCAAGGGGCCGACCACGGTCGAGCTTGCACTTGGTTTCAGCCACACAGTGACTGTCGATGCCCCAGAGGGCATCAGCTTCGAGGTCCCCGCGCCGACCAGGGTCACCGTGCGAGGCAACGACAAGCAGGCGGTCGGCGAGGTGGCGGCAAAGATCCGCAAGCTGCGGCCCCCCGAGCCCTACAAGGGCAAGGGCGTCCGCTACGCCGGCGAGGTCGTGCGCCGCAAGGCGGGCAAGGCGGCCAAGTGAGCCAGGCGAGGGGCCGAGCCAGATGGCTCAAGGTGCAGGGAAGTGACTGAGAGAGGTTGAGATGAGCAACGCAAGCGATAAGCACGCGGCGCGCGCTAGCCGTCACCATCGGGTGCGCAAGAAGGTGAGCGGGACGCCTGAACGGCCGCGCTTGGCCGTTTTTCGTTCAAACCGCCACATCGTCGCCCAGGTGATAGACGACGTCGCTGGCAAGACGCTGGCGGCGGCATCTTCGCTCGAGGCTTCCGTGCGCGGGGCTGGGCGCACAGGCAACCAGGCGGCTGCCGCGCTGGTAGGTAAGCTCGTTGCCGAGCGAGCACTTGCGGCGGGCGTGACCAAGGTTGCATTCGACCGGGGTGGGTACCTCTACCATGGGCGTGTGGCGGCTTTGGCCGGCGCCGCCCGCGAAGCAGGGCTGGAGTTTTAGTAAATGGCTGATCAGCAGCAGTACCAGGACCGCACGATCAAGGTCAACCGGGTCGCCAAGGTAGTAAAGGGCGGGCGGAGGTTTTCTTTTGCCGCGCTCATGGTTATAGGGGACGGCGCGGGCACAGTTGGGCTCGGCTACGGCAAGGCCAAAGAGGCTGGTCTCGCTGTGCAAAAGGGCATTGAGGAAGCCAAGAAGGCCATCTTCAAGGTGCCGCTGGCAGGCTCGACCATAACCCACCCCGTGGTCGGTGAAGCAGGGGCCGGTAAGGTGCTCTTGAAACCAGCAGCACCAGGCACAGGCGTGATCGCCGGCGGAGCCGCGCGCCCGATCCTCGAGCTAGCCGGTGTCCACGACGTCGTGGCCAAGTCCCTTGGGTCCTCCAACAGCATCAACGTCGCTCAGGCGACGGTGGCAGGGCTAAAGCTGCTGCTGCGCCCCGATGAGGTCGCGAGGAAGCGGGGGCTGTCGCCCGAAGAGGTCACCCCGGCGGGTGTGCTCCGGGCGTACCAGGAGGCCGAGCGCGGCCCCCACGTCCCGGTCGAGGTGGCTTGATGGCCGAGGCGATGCTGTCGGTGACCCAGGTGCGTTCCGCCATCGGGTCCAAGCCCAAGCACCGGGGTACCCTGCGTGCCCTCGGGCTCGGCCGCATAGGCAAGTCCTCCGTCCTGCCCGACCGACCGGAGATCCGAGGGATGTTGAGCCGTGTCAAGCACCTTGTGCAGGTGGCGCCGGCTGGGACCAACGGCTCGAGCCCGACGGGCCCGGGCGCTAAGGAGGCTGTCAAGTGAAGGTCCATGACCTCGCGCCCGCTCCTGGCTCGAAGAGGGCAAGGAGGCGCGTCGGACGCGGCATCGCCGGCAAAGGTGGCAAGACCGCTGGGCGGGGCACGAAGGGGGCGCTCGCTCGTGACACCTCCAAGGTCGGTTTCGAGGGCGGCCAGATGCCCCTTACCCAACGTGTGCCCAAGTTGCGCGGGTTCAAGAACCCGTTCCGGGTGGCCTACACGATCGTCAACCTGGACGCTTTGGAGCGCCTCGGGAAAAGCCGGGTCGACCCCGAGGTGCTGCGTGAAGCGGGCGTCGTCCACAAGAGGGGGTTGGTCAAGGTGCTCGGCGAAGGTGCTCTGACCAAGCGAGTTGACGTGTCGGCACATGCGTTTTCGGCCTCCGCTGCCTCTGCGATCCGCTCGTCTGGTGGCAGCGTTACGGTGTTGCCCCCGCCGTTTGGCCACGGGCGTCCGCCCGCCAAGGGCAACGCGCTCACAGCGCGCTAGAGATGGTGGTTTAGACTGAGGCGGAGATCACGTGACCGGTGACGCCTGTGACCGGGAGGACTGTGAGCGAGTGGACTGGGCCAGGAGGACTGGGGCCAGGGAGTGAGGAGCAAAGCCTTGGGCCTTTTGGGACCGGAAAGAGGGAGCTGACGCCATGGCCATGCCGACCAGCTTGCGCAACCTGAAGGCAGCGGTCCTGATCGGGGATCTGCGCAACAAGATCCTGTTCACACTCTTTATCATTGCTGTCTACCGCTTTGGTGACAACATCATCTGCCCCGGCATCGACTTCTCCGCCGTGCAGTCGCTCTCTGCGGCGGCGAACAAGGGCGGCGTCATCGCTTACCTCAACCTGTTCTCGGGCGGCGCGCTGACCAAGATGGCGGTTTTCGGGCTCGGCATCATGCCCTACATCACGAGCTCGATCATCATCCAGCTCCTAATGGTGGTGATCCCGAGGTTTGAGCAGTGGCGAGACGAGGGGCCGAGCGGCCAACGCAAGCTCACCCAGGTGACCCGGTACATGACCATCGCTTTGGCGATCATGCAGTCCACAGGGCTCGCGTACGCCTTCCACAACGGCGGCGGCGGCCTGATCGGCGGCGCCCCGCTCAACGTCGACCTCATCCCGGACTTCACGGTCCCACGGGTGCTCCTCATCGTGATCACGATGACGGCAGGCACGGTGGTCGTCATGTGGCTCGCCGAGCTCATCACCCAGCGTGGGATCGGCCAGGGCATGTCTGTGCTCATTTTCGTCAACGTGATCGCGGGCCTCCCCACGCAGGGCACCGATCTTTTGCAGTCGGCCGGTTGGGCAAAGTTCGGGTTCATGGTGGCACTGTCACTGTTTTTCCTGGTTGTCATTGTTTTTGTCGAGCAGTGCCAGCGACGCATCCCCGTCACCTTCGCGAAGAGGGTGGTGGGGCGGCGCACCTACGGGGGCCAGAGCACCTACATCCCGATGAAGCTCGACAACGGTGGCGTCGTTGCGATCATCTTTGCTGCTTCGGTGCTGTACTTCCCGTTGTTGATCTCCAATGTCTTCCCGAGCACAGGCTGGGGCAAGCACGTGCAGTCGTGGATCAGCACCCACCTTGCCAACCCGAGCAACCTCGTCTACGTGCTCCTCTACGGCCTTTTGATCATCCTGTAC
>JAMDDF010000138.1:5668-10136 GCA_023489205.1 Actinomycetota bacterium
GCAACACCGTAACGCTGCCACCAGCAGTCCGAGGTGATCCGCAAGCAGGGTGGTTATATCCCAGGCATCAGGCCGGGGTACCCGACCGAGCGGCACCTGCAAAACATCCTCAACCGCCTCACTTTCCCAGGGGCGCTGTTCATTGCCCTAATAGCGCTGCTGCCCTCGTTCTTCTTGGCTTTTTGGAACATCCAGAACTACCCCTTTGCCGGCACGACGCTTTTGATAGCGGTCCTCGTGGCCCTAGAGACCGTGAGGCAGATCGATAGCCAGCTCATGCTGCGCAACTACGAAGGCTTCCTCCGCTAGTGAGCGTCACGCCGAGCGCGGATGGGAGGCTCCGCGTGGTGCTCCTGGGCCGCCAGGGCTCAGGCAAGGGGACCCAGGCCCAGCGCCTGTCCCGTCTCTACGGGGTGCCGCACGTGTCCACGGGCGATGCCTTCCGCGCTGCCGTCAAGTCTGGCTCTGCGCTCGGCAAGATGGCCCAGGGCTACATGGGGCGGGGCGAGCTCGTGCCTGACGAGGTGGTCATCGGTGTTATCCGGGAGCACGTGTTCGGTCCTGGGGCGAGCTTCGGTTTCGTGCTCGATGGCTTCCCGCGCAACCTTGCCCAAGCAGAGGCGCTCGAGGCCCTAAGTGCCCCCGAAGGCCTTGACGCGTGCATCGACCTCGAAGCGAGCCTTGAGGAGGTCCTGCGGAGGCTCTCCAGCCGGAGGGTTTGCTCTAACTGCGGGGCTACCTACAACCTCGTTAGCAGCCCCCCCAAAGTCCCAGGTCGCTGTGACGTGTGCGGAGGGGACCTCTACCAGCGCGACGATGACACCGAGGAGGCGATCCGCCGGCGCCTCGATATCTACGACGTCGAGACGGCCCCTCTGGTCGCTTGGTACCGGGATCGGGGCCTCCTGTTGAGCGTGGACGCCACAGGCAGCCCCGACGAGGTCAGCGCGCGGCTGGTCTCCGCGCTACAAGAGCGCCGCTCCCACGCTGGCTAGCAGCGTCTTAAGAGCTAGCTTGGCAGCATGAGGCGCCGACCGGACGAGATTGCCAAAATGCGAAAGGCCGGTCGCGTCGTGGCCGAGATGCTCGAAACGACCTCTGCGGCAGCGCGCCCAGGGGTGACAACGGCGCAGCTGGACCGTGTGGCGCGTGACGTGCTCGAGCGGCGCTCCGCTCGGTCCAACTTCCTCGGCTACCACGGCTTCCCGGCGGTCATCTGCACGTCGCCCAACAACGTGATCGTGCATGGGATCCCGGGCGACTACGTACTACAAGAAGGCGACATCATCTCGCTCGACTGCGGGGCGATCGTAGAGGGTTACCACGGGGACGCTGCGGTGACGGTCCCGGTCGGCCAAGTCCCTGCGCTCACGGAAAAGCTGTTGCGCATCACCCAAGAGGGCCTTCATGCTGGCATCGGCCAGCTCGTAGCGGGCAACCGCCTCCACGACGTCGGCTCCGCCGTGCAGGGGGTCGTCGAGGGCGCCGGCTTCTCGGTGGTGCGCGGTTACGTGGGCCACGCCATCGGGACCCAGATGCACGAAGAGCCTGCCGTGCCCAACTACTGGCCCGGTACCCCGGGGCCCAAGCTGCGCACGGGCATGGTCTTTGCCGTGGAGCCTATGGTCAATGTGGGTGGGGCCGATACCGTCGTGTTAGAAGACGGCTGGACGGTTGTGACGGCAGACGGCAGCCTCTCCGCCCACTTCGAGCACACGATCGCCGTTACCGACAACGGGCCGGAGATCCTCACAGTGCTTGACTGAGACGGCCTGGCTTTCCCGGCGCTCGGGCACCCTGGAGCCGGGGTAGGCCTGCGGCTAGCATCGTCTGGTAGTCGAGGTTTGAAAGGACCCGGACCGTGCAGATCTTGATCTCTGGCGGTACCGTCGTGAGCGCGAGCGGTACCCAAGCGGCCGACGTGCTGGTGGAAGGCGAGCGTGTGCTGGCGCTTGCCCAACCGGGCTCCGAGGTGGCGAGGAGCTTTGGAGAACGAGCGCGCCGCATAGATGCCACCGGGAAGTTCGTCATACCAGGCGGTGTGGACGTCCACACCCACATGGAGATGCCCTTCGGTGGGACCCAGGCCTCGGACTCCTTCGAGACTGGCACTAAAGCGGCCGCCTGGGGCGGGACGACGACCATTGTCGACTTTGCCGTCCAAAAAAAAGGCGGGTCCCTCCGCGAGGCCCTTGATGATTGGCACAAAAGGGCCGAGGGAAACTGCGCGGTCGACTACGGCTTCCACATGATCCTGTCGGACGTAAACGACCAGTCTATGAAGGAGATGGGCCTCCTGGTTGACGAGGGGGTGCCGAGCTTCAAGCTTTTTATGGCCTATCCCGGGGTCTTTTATTCGACCGATGGCGAGATATTGCGTGCCATGCAACAGGCGCGCGCCCATGGGGCCACCATAATGATGCACGCAGAAAACGGCATAGCGATAGACGTGTTGGTCTCTCAGGCGCTCTCACGCTCTGAGACGGCACCGCGTTTCCATGGGGCCACCCGACCCGACAGGCTCGAAGCAGAGGCGACGGCACGCGCTATAGCGCTTGGGGGGGTAGCGGGCGCGCCCGTCTACATCGTGCACTTGTCGACCACCGCCGCCTTGGAAGCGGTCCGAGCGGCACGCGCGGCAGGCCAAAAGGTGTTTGCCGAGACTTGCCCCCAGTACTTGTTCCTGTCCAAAGAGGACTTGGCACGCGAGTCCTTTGAAGGGGCCAAGTACGTCTGCTCGCCATCGGTCGAATAAAAGACGCACCAGGCCAGTTTGTGGCGAGGGCTACGCAGCGACGACCTGTCGGTGGTCTCTACTGACCACTGCCCGTTTTGTTTCAAGGGGCAGAAGGAGCTCGGTAGGGACGACTTCTCGAAGATCCCAAACGGCCTGCCAGGGGTAGAGCACAGGCTGGACCTCACTTACCAAGGGGTCCTGGCTGGCGAGCTGTCCCTCGCGCGCTGGGTCGAAGTCAACTCGACCACCCCGGCTCGTATGTTCGGCCTCTACCCGAAAAAGGGAGTGCTAGCACCGGGTTCGGACGCAGACATCGTCGTGTACAACCCAGAAGCCCGCCAAACGATATCGGCGACCACCCACCACATGAACGTCGACTACTCCGCGTACGAGGGCATGGCCCTCACCGGGAAAGCCACCACGGTGCTCAGCCGAGGGCAAGTCGTGGTGGAAGACGGGCGTTTTACTGGCGAAAAGGGCCACGGGCGCTTCCTCGCCCGTGGCCAGAACGGCTATCTCGGTTGAACTTCGGCGTCGTCCTTCAGACCGACCCGCCTGCCCGGCACGTCGTAGGGCTGGCCCGCCAGGCGGACACGCTCGGTTTTAGCCACGTGTGGACCTTTGACTCGCCTGTGCTGTGGCAGGAGCCGTACGTGATCTACTCCCAGATCCTCGCGCTCACGCGCTCAGTCGTGGTCGGCCCCATGGTGACCAACCCCCTCACCCGAAGTTGGGAGGTGACGGCGTCCACGTTCGCAACGCTCAACGAGATGTACGGTAACCGCACTATTTGTGGGATAGGTAGGGGCGACTCCGCAGTGCGCGTACCAGGCCGTAAGCCAGCCAGCTTGGCCACCTTGGGTGAGGCTGTCCGAGTGATCAAGGGCCTCGCAGAAGGCCGGAGGGTGCAGACCGCTGAGACCTCGCTACGCCTCGCCTGGGTGCGCGGGGGCCATTTAGACGTGATGATGGCCGCCTACGGGCCGCGCGCGCTCGAACTGGCGGGCCAGTGTGCCGACGGCCTCATACTGCAGGTTGGCGACCCCTCGGTCGTCGAGTGGGCGGTTGGGGTGGCCCGGGCGTCGGCGTACAGGGCGGGCCGTGACCCAGCGAAGTTCAAGGTCTGCGTCGCCGCCCCGGCGTACGTGGGCGACGACATCGCTTCCCAGCGCGAGCAGCTCCGCTGGTTCGGTGGCATGGTCGGCAACCACGTGGCCGACATCGTTGAGCGCTACGGTGCCGGCTCTGGGGCCGTGCCCGAGGCGTTCAGTTCTTACATAGCCGGTCGCAGGGGTTACGACTATAGCCACCACGGCAAGCCGGGCAACCCTACGACAGACTTCGTGCCCGACGAGGTGGTCGAGCGCTTCTGCCTCCTCGGGCCTGTCGAGGCCCACTTGCAGCGCCTGCGTGAGCTCGAGGCGCTCGGGGTGGACCAGTTCGCCCTCTACCTCATGCACGATGACCAAGAACACACGCTCAGGGCTTACGCCACAGAGATCCTGCCCGCCTTCGCGAACTACAGCTAAGGCCCTCCCCTTAGTAGGAGCCGGCCCCGTAGTAGGAGCTGGCCCCGTAGTAGGAGCTGGCCCCGTAGTAGGAGCTGGCCCCGTAGTAGGAGCCGGCCCCGTAGTAGGAGCTGGCCCCGTAGTCTTAGTAGGAGCTGGGCCGGGCACGGTGGCAGCGGGCGCGGAAGGCCTGAGCCAACGGGCGCCCAGATGCGCTAACATG
>JAMDDF010000027.1 GCA_023489205.1 Actinomycetota bacterium
CCGGGCACGGTGGCAGCGGGCGCGGAAGGCCTGAGCCAACGGGCGCCCAGATGCGCTAACATGGTTGTCCGTCCCTGACGGGACAGGTGTGTGCGCGCTTATATAGCCGTACAGGCCCGTCTCGCCGGCAGAGCCTGCGACCTTATCGGTGGGACCCGAGGGAGGCCGCGTGAGCCGAGGTGAAGATCCTGTGAAAGTGCGCCCTAGCGTCAAACCGATCTGTGAGAACTGCAAGGTGATCCGCCGGCACGGCCGCGTGCTTGTGATCTGCACCAACCCACGTCACAAGCAGCGCCAGGGTTAGGAGGTAGTAGCTGTAATGGCCCGTATAGCCGGGGTCGACATACCGCGCGAGAAGCGCCTCGAGATCTCTCTCACCTATATATACGGCGTCGGCCGCACGACGTCCAACAAGGTCTGCACTGCCACGGGTGTCAACCCTGACACCCGGGTGCGCGACTTGACCGATGAGGAGGTCGCCAAGCTGCGGGCTTGGATAGACGCCAACTTGAAGGTCGAGGGCGACCTGCGCCGTGACGTGTCACAGGACATCAAGCGCAAGATGGAGATCGGCTCCTACCAGGGCCTGCGCCACCGACGTGGCTTGCCGGTAAGAGGCCAGCGCACCCACACCAACGCAAGGACCCGGAAAGGGCCGAAGAAGACCGTGGCCGGGAAGAAGAAGCTGAGGAAGCACTGAGGAAGTCGAGGGTAACCGTCTAGATGCCCAAGCCCAAACCAGGTGGCCGGCGCCCGCGCCGCCGAGAGCGTAAAAACGTTGCCTACGGGGTGGCGCATATCAAGAGCTCTTTCAACAACACGATCGTGTCGATAAGCGACCAGGAAGGCAACGTGCTCGCTTGGGCCTCCGCTGGCAACGTCGGCTTTAAGGGCTCGCGCAAGTCGACGCCCTTTGCCGCTCAGCTCGCGGCTGAAGCCTGTGCCAGGCGGGCCATGGAGCACGGTGTGCGCAAGGTCGACGTGCTCGTAAAAGGCCCGGGCTCGGGCCGGGAGACCGCCGTGCGCACGATCATGAACACTGGGATCGAGGTGTCCGGCATAAAAGACGTGACGCCGGTCCCTCACAACGGCTGCCGCCCGAAGAAGCGGCGGAGGGTATAGGGTATGGCGCGCTATACAGGCCCCGTTTGCAGGTTGTGCCGGCGGGAGAAGGTCAAACTGTTTTTGAAGGGGCCCAAGTGCGACACGGCGAAGTGCCCGATCGAGCGTCGGCCGTACCCCCCGGGAGCCCACGGGCGTGACCGGGTCAGGCAGGGCTCGGAGTACCTCTCACAGCTGCGCGAAAAGCAGAAGGCCAAGCGCATTTACGGAGTTCTCGAAAAGCAGTTCCGCAATTACTACGAAGAGGCCAACCGCCAGCGGGGCATAACGGGTGAGAACCTTCTCCGGATGCTTGAGCTGCGCCTCGACAACATCGTGTTCCGAGCCAACTGGGGGGCGAGCAGGTCTCAGGCCCGCCAGCTAGTCCGCCACGGCCACGTGCTCGTGAACGGCAGGCGGGTGACGATCCCGTCCTATCGCACTCGCCGCGGGGACGTCGTCTCGCTGAAGGAGCGGGCGCGCACCATGATCGTCGTGCGCCATAACCTTGACACCCTCGGCCGCCCGGTGCCGCAGTGGCTTGAGCCTGGCCAAGAGGGCTTCGAGGTGACGGTCCGCGACGCCCCCATCCGTGACCAGATCGACGTCCAGGTCCGCGAATCGCTCATCGTCGAGCTCTTCTCGAAGTAAACGCTGCCCTAGGAGGCGACCACCTATGTTGATCATCCAACGCCCGACAGTCGAGGCCTTGGGAGAAGAGGAAAACAACCGTCAGCGTTTTGCCATCGGGCCGCTGGAGCCTGGTTTTGGCCACACCCTCGGGGTGTCGCTCCGGCGCACGCTGCTTTCGTCGATACCCGGAGCGGCCGTGACGCAGGTCCGTTTTGACGACGCGCTCCACGAGTTCACGACCTTGCCTGGGGTGAAAGAAGATGTCACCGACATCATCTTGAACCTAAAGGACATCGTCCTGCGGGTGGAAAGCGAAGAGCCTGTCACGCTGCGCCTTGACTCACGAGGCCCAGGGGTCGTCACGGCGGGCGACATCCATACCAGTGCAGACGTAGAGGTCATCAACCCGGAGCTGGCGCTCGCCACGCTCAATGCCAAGGGCCGGCTCGCGTGCGACATCACGGTGGAGCGGGGCCGTGGGTACGTGCCGGCGGAGCGCAACAACCGGTCGGCCATGATCGGGGTGATCCCGGTTGACTCGATCTTTTCGCCCATCCGTCTCGTGTCTTTTTCCGTGGAACCGGCGCGCGTCGAGCAGTCGACCAACTACGACCGCCTCGTCATGGACATTACGACCGACGGTTCGATAACGCCTAGGGACGCCCTGGCTTCCGCGGGCGGCACGCTTCGCTCGCTTTTCGGTTTGGTCGCCGAAATGAGCGAGGCACCTCAGGGCCTTGTCTTGGGCGAGCTTGCCGGGGCCGGGACCGGGTCGCCTGACTTGGATCTGCCCATAGAGGAGCTCGACCTGTCTGAGCGGCCGCGCAACTGCTTGAAGCGAGCGCAGGTCAACACGGTTGGTGAGCTCGTGTCCAAGAGCGAGGACGACCTGCTCGCGATCACCAACTTCGGTCAGAAGTCTTTGGACGAGGTCCTCCAAAAGCTCGACGAGCGGGGCCTGACGCTGCGTGGGAAGGCGGGCCAGTAGCGATGTCTGGTATCCCGGGTAGGCCTAAGAAAGGACGGCGTTTCGGTGGCGACGCGGCCCACCAAAAGGCGATGATGGGCAACCTCGTGGCGTCCCTCATAGCAGCTGAGGGCCTGGTCACCACCGAGGCTAAGGCCAAGGCGCTCAAGCCTGTATTTGACAAGTGCGTGACCAAGGCCAAAAAGGGCGGCGTAGACCACCACCGCCAGGTGGTCGCGTTCATTAGGGACAAGGACATGGCCCATAAGCTCTTCGCCGAGATCGCACCGCGCTACGCCGAGCGCAACGGCGGGTATACCAGGATCTTGAAGCTCGGCCCGCGCCACGGGGACAATGCCCCCATGGCGCGTATCGAGCTCGTCTGATAAGCGCAGGGCCGGTTCCTCCCGGCGCCGAGGACCCTGGCGTGGCCGGTGCCGTTGTCGGGGTTGGCAGCACCGGGGGTGGCACTGTTGGCCAGGAAACCCTCCAGCGCCGGCTGCGCTTGGTCGTGTCTTACCTGGGCACCGGCTTTCACGGCTTTGCCTTCCAGCGGGGGGTGCCGACCGTCGCTGGCGCGCTCGGCGAAGCCTTGGAAACGGTGCTCCGCCACCCCGTCGAGCTAACCTGCGCGGGGCGCACCGATGCCGGGGTGCACGCTTGGGGCCAGGTGGTGACCCTTGAGGCCGCAATAGGTGCCGACCTCGAGCGGCTCCAGCGGTCGGTTAATAAAATGCTCGCCCCGGCGGTCGCGGTGCGTGAGGTGGCGTGGGCGCCAGAAGGCTTCGACGCCAGGCGTTCCGCCCTCTCACGCACCTACCGCTATAACATCTCGTGCCGCCCCTGGCCCGACCCCTTCAGTGCGGCAACGACTTGGCAGGTGGGAGCGCCCCTCGACCTGCGGGCTATGCAGGCGGCCTCCGACCCCCTGCTCGGCGAGCACGATTTTTCTTCGTTCTGTCACCTTTCCAAAAGAAGCCCTCGGTCCCCAGTGCGCCGCGTCCTGCTCGCTGAGTGGTCAGACCTCGGTTGTGGCCAGCTCCGCTTTGAGATCCGCGCGACCTCTTTTTGCCAGCAGATGGTGCGCTCAGTGGTCGGGACCCTCGTGGAGGTGGGGATGGGCCGGCGAAAAGCGGGGGAGATGATGGGCGTGCTTCGGGCGAGGGACCGCTCAGCTGCGGGCCCCGTGGCGCCCCCCCACGGGCTGTGCCTGTGGGGGGTGGAGTAGCCCACGGCGTCCACATAGCCCGCTCGGGTCCTGCTTGCTCAGGTAGTGGTCGGCCTTGCCGGGGTCTTGAACGCCCTGGTGCGGCGCAGGAAGCCTGCTACCAGCCCGCCGGCCAAGACCAGCCACGCCTTTCCTACGAGCTGGCCGGGCAGGGCAACCGAGAGAGGGATGCCGGCGAGGGAGAGGAACACGGTCGAGTCCACGATGTCGCTCATAAGGCCCGAGCCGACAACGGCGAGGGGGAAGTTCCGTGCCTGGAGGGGCGTGTAGACCAAGAAGTCGCAGGTCTCCGACAGCAAGAAAGTGCCGCCCGAAGCGAGCGCCAACGAGGCGCTCGACACAGCCCAGGACACGAGGGCCCCGAGCAGTATGGCGGCGAGCCCGGCCCTGAGGCCGCCCAGGCGCTGCAAGACGTCGCGTGCCACAAAGGTGAGCCCGGCCAGGTAGACGCCCGAAGGCGCTTCCAGCCCGAAGAAGACAGGCAGCTCGTGGGCACCGGGGACGGGCCGGCCGACGTGGGAGATCATCCAGTTGGAGCCGGCGATAGACCCCACGTAGACGGCGAAGGAGGCCGACGGGAGCGCCCGGTGTGCCAGCGCGCCCGCTACATCCCTGGCCCGGCCGGCCCCGTTTTGGGTGGTACTTGGCATGCGAGGGGCCGTCAGGGCCGAGTGGGCGAGGGGGGCCTGGACGAGCCCGGCAAGCTAGGGCCTGGTCCCCAGGGCTCGTCTAATAGGCCGAGCAGGTAAAGGCAGCGGCGCTCGTCCTCGGCCGACAGCTCGCCTGCCTTGCGCAGCGCCACCGGCCGGATCGCGATCCCTCCACGGGGGTTGAAGTCCCCGCGTACGACCAGGTACACGGGGGCCAACCTCGCTGCCAGGTCACTCGCAACACGGTTGACGCAGTCCTCGTGGAAGGCACCGTGGTTGCGGTAGCCCATGAGGTAGAGCTTCATGCTCTTGGACTCGACGCAAAGCTGGTCAGGCACGTAAGTGACCAGGAGGCGGCCGAAGTCGGGCTGGCCTGTCACGGGGCAGAGGCTCGTGAACTCATAACAGTCCAGCGAGACCGCCCAGTCTTGGCCAGGGTGGGGGTTGGCAAACGTCTCCAGCACCCCGGCGTCAGGCTCGTCGTAGCGTACCTCGCTCTTGCGGCCGAGGGCCCCGAAGGCCGGTGTCTGGCTCACGGCCCAAAGCTACCTTGCCCAGTTGCCCGCCCAGCTCCGGGCGGCGTAGGCAGGCCTAAGGGTGGCCGATTGGGACTCCTATGGTCCGGTTGTGTAGAAAGTAGGTGTCATGGCTGCTGCGGTGAGCACCACCAC
The DNA here is from genome assembly GCA_023489205.1 of Actinomycetota bacterium. Next base: position 5,251 of record JAMDDF010000027.1, read on the forward strand.
TACGGCGAGGCCGGTTGGGCCCACGGACTACCGGCCTGCGCTCATAAACGTCGGCGTGATCGTTTGGCTCGCGTCGGAGCTCATGTTCTTCAGCGGGCTGTTCGCTGCCTACTTGACACTGCGCGCTGCGACCCCGGTCTGGCCTCCTTTCCACGACACGGTCGATATCTCGACCGTAGGCGTCGCCACCATCGTCCTTGTCGTCTCCTCGGGCACCATGCAGCTTGCCGTCCGCCACCTCCAGCGCGGCGACCTGGCGGGGTTCAGGGCCTGGCTCGCGATGACCTGGGCTCTTGGGTCCATCTTCGAGGGCATGCAGATAGTCGACTACATGACCCGCAACTTCCCGATCGGCCAGAGCGCGTACAGCGGCGCCTTCTACGTGCTTACTGGGATCCACTTCATGCACGTGGCTGGCGGGCTAATAGCGATGGCCTTCATGTTCTTCCGCTCGTTCAACCCCCATCGGCGTTTCGGTGGTCACCGCAGCATCCCCCACGTGGAGGTGCTGTCGTACTACTGGCACTTCGTGGACGTCGTCTGGGTTGGCCTTTACGCAATGATCTTCCTCCTCCCGGCGACGAAATGAGGGAAGCGAAATGAGCCGCGCTAACAGGCGTCGCGCCGTAGCTGGACCGGCAGTGCTGGTGGCTCTGGCGGTCGCGCTCTTCTCCGTTCTCGTCTGGGCCGTACCCGCGCCGGCCCAGCCCAAGGGCCGCCCAGGGGCCCGGCTCGAGGCTTCGGCAAAACTAGCCGCCGGTACCGTTGCCACGGGGACCTCGGGCACGCTCGCAGTGAGCAGCGCCCCGGGGACGATAACCGCCGGCCAGTTCCTCTACGACGAGCACTGCGAGGCCTGCCACGGCCCAGGGGCTGTGGGCGCGAGGGCTCCTGAGCTGCTTGACGTCGGGCCCGCAGCGGTCGACTTCATGCTGTCCACCGGGCGCATGCCGCTCAACTCGATCACCCAGCAGCCGCTGCCCGGCAGGCCTTACTTCAACAAGAAAGAGATCGCCCAGATCGTCGCCTATATCAACTTCGTGGACCGTGCGCATGGGACCCCGGGCTTGGGCATCCCCGAGGTTACTCCGGCCTGCAAGGCCGAGACGGCCACGTGCCCAACGCTGTCGGAAGGCGACCAGCTGTTTTTGTTGAACTGCTCTCAGTGCCACGACGCTTCTGGCGCGGGCGGGATGCTCTCGCACGGTTACGTGGTACCTAGCCTGCGCCAGGCCACCAGGGAACAGATCGCCGAAGCCATCCGCGTAGGCCCGCGCCCGATGCCCGGCTTCGGGCCCGGGGAGCTAACAGACCAGCAAGTGTCGGCTATAGCCGACTACGTCTACTACTTGGGCCACAGCCCGAACCGAGGAGGGTTTGGCATAGCCAACTTTGGCCCGGTGCCCGAGGGCTTTGTCGCCATCATCTTTGGTTTGGGCCTCCTCGTCCTCGTGGCCCGCTTGATTGGTAACAGGGGTTAGCCATGGAGGAGCTGAGAGAGCAAGCCCCGGGCCGAGCGTTCGGGGGCCAAGATGTCGGACAGCGCCCGGCCTTGGAGCCCCCGACGGTGCTAACCGGCACCCACGGGCCCGAAGAGGGGGCAGGTGCTGGCACGCCCTGGCCCGACGACGTCCCACCCGAACAGGACGACACCTGGTACCCCCTGCGCGACGACCCCTGGAAGGCACGGCGCATGGAGTACCTGATAGCGGCCCTGTGGATGGTCACGGGGGGTTGTGGTATCGGGCTCATGATCTGCTATTGGACCGGGGGTGAGGCACAGGTCGAGGGGGCCCTCCTCGCGTCGGCCTTCGGGTGCCTCGGCGCTGGTCTCGTGCTGTGGGCGCGCTTTTTGTTGCCTGGCCAAGAAGTGGTGGGAAGCCGCGGCGTCCACCACTCCGACCTCGAGGAGCGTGCCGCGGTGGTCGCGTCGCTGTCGCGGGGCACAGATGCGATGATGTCGCGGCGCGGGTTCCTCGTGAAGAAAGTCTTGGTGCCGGTGGGCGGCATCTTCGGGGTCGCGGCCCTATGGCCCCTTGCCTCGCTCGGGCCGCGCTACGGCCGCAGCCTTTTCCACACCGCCTGGTACCCCGGCGCAAGGTTGGTCGACCAGTCTGGCAACCCGGTCAAAGTCGGCGACGTCGAGGTGGACGGCGTGATCACCGTCTTCCCTGAGGGCCACACCGACGACACGCTCCCCGAGAACGCAATGTCGCCTGCGGTGCTATTGAACATAGGGGGCGACGTCATCCACGAGCGCAAGATCAACGTGGGTTTCGAACAACGCTCGGGTGGCAACGGCTATGTCTGCTTCTCGAAGATCTGCACCCACGCCGGTTGTGCGGTGAGCCTTTTCAACGTGTTGTCGATGCAACTGGTGTGCCCCTGCCATCAATCGACCTTCGACATCTTGGAGGACTGCAAGCCCGTGTTCGGCCCTGCACCAAGACCACTACCCCAGCTACCTCTCGGGATAAGCCCTGACGGCTACCTGTACGCGAAGAGCGACTTCGTAGAGCCGGTGGGCCCAGGCTTCTGGGACCGGGGAGGACCGGCGTGAGCACGGTCGCCGAGCGCAGCACTGCCCGCAAACGGGCTATTTTAGAGGAGAAGATCCTCGACGAGGTCGATGACCGCTTCGGGAGCTCAAAATGGCTCCGCAGTGCCATGGACAAGATCTTCCCCGACCACTGGTCGTTCATGGTCGGCGAGATCGCCATGTACAGCTTCGTCATCTTGATCATCACGGGCATTTACCTCGCGCTGTTCTACAGCCCTTCCAATGCCGTGGTCGTTTACCACGGCCCCTATGCGCCCCTAGACGGCCAAAAGATGACCCAGGCCTACGAGAGCGTCATCAACCTGTCCTTTTCTGTGAGGGCGGGGCTCGTCATGCGCCAGGCGCACCACTGGGCCGCCGACATCTTCCTTGCGGCGATCGCGGCCCACCTGTGCCGCATTTTCTTTACGGGCGCCTTCCGCAAGCCTCGCGAGGTCAACTGGACGATCGGCCTCACGCTGTTGATCGTGGCCATGCTCGAGGGCTTTTCGGGCTATTCGCTCCCCGACGACCTGCTCTCGGGCTCAGGCCTGCGGGTCGTGTTCTCCATCATCCAGTCCATCCCCTTTGTCGGCGTGTGGCTCGCGTTCACCCTCTGGGGTGGCGCGTTCCCAGGGACTTCGGTGTTTTTTACGAGGCTTTTTGTAATCCACGAGTTCTTGTTCCCCTTGATCTTGCTTGGGCTGCTCGGGGCGCACCTGGGGATGCTGTGGCACCAGAAGCACACCGACTTCCCAGGGCCGGGCAAGACCGAGCACAACATCGTCGGCAGCCGGCTCTGGCCGCAGTACGCGATCAAGTCGGGCGCCCTCTTCGCCTTTGTTGCGGCCGTCGTTTTCGGGCTCGGTGGTTTTGTCCAGATCAACCCCATATGGGTCTACGGCCCCTACAGCCCTGCCCGCGCAAGCGCCGGCACCCAGCCCGACTGGTACGTGGGGTGGCTTGACGGGGCGCTGCGCCTGTGGCCTCACTGGGAGTTCCGCAGCTTTGGCCACGAGATCGCCAACCCGTTTTTCCCCGGCATACTTTTGCCAGGCATCGTGTTCACCCTCATGTACGCTTGGCCGGCGATCGACCGGCGCCTCTTTGCCGATTACGAGGAGCACAACCTCCTCGACCGGCCTCGCGACAAGCCGCTGCGCACGGCGGTCGGCATGGCGGCGTTGTTTTTCTTTGCCGACCTCACCGTGGCGAGCGCTACTGACCTGATCGGCAACGCCCTGGACATCTCCTTCGAGCTGCTGATCGAGATCCTCCAGTACGGTTCCTTTGTCGCCCCGATCGTGGCCGGCGTGGTCACCTACAAGGTCTGCAACCGCCTTAACTCCAACAATGCTCACCCGATCCAGCGTCCCGTGGGCGGCATCATCGTGCGCGACGCTAAAGGTGCGTTCCACACGCTCGGGGCGGAGCACGCCCACGGCGCCAACGGTGGTGAGGGCCATGGCAACGGCGACGGTGCTGGCAACGGCGGGCCAGGTGCGGGCAAAGCTGCGCTCGAGACCGCCGGTGGCGAGCCGGCAGGAGGGTAGTGCCGCGGCGCGCACTAGTTTCTTAGCTAGTGCGCGCTCTATCGATTGTGCTGGCTGGGGGTGAGGGCAAACGCCTTTTGCCCCTGACGTTGGACCGTGCCAAGCCTGCGGTGCCTTTCGGCGGTCACTACCGCCTGATCGACTTCGCGCTTTCCAACCTGGCCAATGCCGACTTCTTGCAGGTCATAGTGCTCACGCAGTACAAGAGCCACAGCCTCGACCTGCACGTGACGCGCACTTGGCGGCTGTCTAACCTGCTCGGCTATTACGTGACGCCCGTCCCGGCACAGATGCGCCGCGGGCCGTGGTGGTTCGCTGGGTCGGCGGACGCCATCTACCAAAACTTGAACATCGTGAGCGACGAGCACCCTGAGTACGTACTGGTCTTCGGCGCCGACCACATCTACCGGATGGACCCTCGTCAGATGCTTGAGCAGCACGTCCAAAGCGGGGCCGCCGTGACGGTGGCGGCGATCGGGGTACCCGCCGCCGAGGCTGGAGCCTTTGGCATCGTCGAGCCAGGAGAGGGCACCCGCATCTCGCGCTTTGTCGAAAAGCCAGCCGACCCCCTCGGCCTCGCGAAGGGGCGCAACGAGCTCTTTGCCTCCATGGGGAACTACATTTTTACGGCCGAGGCGCTGGTTGATGCCCTGCGGGAGGACGCCGAGGACTCTGGTAGCCGCCACGATATGGGGGGCGATATCGTGCCCCGGTTCGTCGAGGCGGGCGAGGCCCACTTTTACGACTTCGGCACCAATGTCGTGCCCGGTTGTACCGAGAAG
>JAMDDF010000094.1 GCA_023489205.1 Actinomycetota bacterium
GTGGAGCTGGCGGTTCACGCGTAACCTAGACTTCCCCGAAACCGCCAGCTCCACCTCAAGTTGCACGCTATGCCCTGCTCGCTTCGCCCGCACACTGACCAACGCCTTGTCCTGGCCGGCGCGCACCAGCGATGGCGGCGAAGTACCCCGAAAGCTGCGGAGCGACGCCGCGTAGCCCACAGCTTCTAGCAGGTTTGTCTTACCAGCCCCATTCGGGCCTGACAACAAAGTCACCCCTTCTTGGGCCGGGTCGAAATCAACCCGCCGGTAATTGCGAAAATCAAACAGTGCAACGTGCTCCAAGTGCACAGTGCGCCTAGCCTGTTACCGTGCGCAGATGTGCGCAGCCTACGAAACGGTCGGCCTTCACACGACCTTTACCGGCATGAGCAAGTACAAGTAATCTGTTTTATCAGCGCCCTTCAGCGTCACTGGCTTAACGGGGTCCTGCGCCTCTAACAGCACCTCGTCAGCGGAGATGGCCTCCACGCCTTCGGCTAGGAACTGCGGGTTGAAGGCTATAGTCATCTCCTCGCCCTCGTACTTGGCGTCCACCTCTTCGACCGCCTGACCGACGTCGTTGGTTATAACGCTCAGCTGGACCATGTCCGAGCGCAAGCCCACCCTTACCGGCGTCGGCGCTTCACGCGCTGCGGGCTCGCGTGCCATCAGCCTCACGCGGTGTACTGCATCCAAGAACGCCTGCCGCCCGATCACAAGCTTATTGGGGTAATTGAACGGGATCAGTTGACGGTAAGGCGGGAACTCCCCCTCGATCAGGCGCGCCACAACCTTGACTTTGCCTACCTCAAAGCCCACCTCATTGGCACCTAGATGGACCTCCACTGCCGTCGCGTCCGAAGAAAGCAGCCGTTGAAGCTCCGAAAGGGCTCTTGAGGGCATGAGCACGCGCTGGTCGGGAGCCAAAACTCCCTGAGCACCTGGCAAGTCCTTCACGGCCAAGCGGTAGGAGTCAGTGGCCACAAGACGTATACCACTGCCCTCCGCGGCCATCAGCACCCCCGTCAGCACGGGTCGGAAGCTTTCCGAAGACGCTGCGCGAACTACTTGGCGCAGCCCCTCAGCCAGACCCTCCGTAAAGAGCCGGACGCTCGTACCACCAGGGGTGGTTGCCTGGGCGAAATCACCCGGGTGGTAAACCCGCAACATAAACTCCGAGCGCCCACCCGAGACGTGCAGCTCGTCTTCGTCTCCTTGTAGGACCACTGCGCCGGGCTCAAGGGCGCGGACGATGTCAGTGAGCAACCGCCCTGGTGCGACCACCACTCCGTCACTTGAGCCCACAACTGGTACTTGAGTAGAGATCGTGAGATCCTCGTCGGTACCGGTCACTTCCAGCTTGTCGCCATACAGTGCCAGGCGCGTCCCCGCCGCAGTCGGTCCTGAGCTACGGGCACTGGTTGCTCTGCTTGCGAGGGCGAGTGCCTCAAGGAGGCTGTCACGTTCGCATCTGAGTTTCACTTCGCAGAAGCTCCTCTACTTGTAGTTATTATAAAGATCTTTGGAGGTAGTAGGGGCTTGTGGATTGTGGACGAGGGAGAGAAACTCCAGGGTAGGGGGCCTGGGCGGGTCAGCTGAGTTGGGGACCGAGGGTGGGGGGCGCGCTGGAGGCACAAGGCGTGGCTGTGGGCAGACGTGTACTTCTCCACGTAATTACACGGCGCCGGCACAAGCTGGCAACACTGCTGTCCCCAGGTGTAGTGACGGTTCATTCGGCGGCTCGGATCTTGTGCATGAGCTCGGTGACCTGGTCGTATAGAGCTCGCTTTTCGCCTATCTGGCTGCCTATTTTGCGCCAACCATGGATTACTGTGGTGTGGTCCCGGTTGCCAAGGGCTTTGGCGATCTCTGGGAAGCTGTAGTCTGTGAGCTCGCGCATGAGGTACATGGCCATCTGGCGAGCAGCGACTAATGGGCGGCTGCGGCTCGGTCCGCAGATCTCTTCTACGCTAAAGTTGTAAGCCTTGGCGACGTGCTCAAGGATCTGGTTGGTGCTGACCTGTCTTGGGGCGCTGGCTGCTAGGACTTCAGCAAGGACGCGCTGCGCTAGCTGTAGGGTCACAGGGACCTGGTGTATGCTCGCAAATGCGGCGAGCCTGATGAGGGCGCCTTCGAGTTCTCGGATGTTGTCTTTTACATGCGTCGCGATGAGCTCAAGGACATCATCAGGGACAGGGACCTTTTCTCCTTCGGCTTTTTTGCGCAGGATCGCGAGACGTGTCTCTAGCTCTGGTGGTTGGACGTCTGTGATCAGGCCCGACTCGAAGCGGCTGCGAAGCCGGTCTTCGAGGGTCGCGATGGAACGAGGGTGGCGGTCTGAAGACAATACCAGCTGTTTTTCGGCTTCGTAAAGGGAGTTGAAGGTGTAGAAAAACTCCTCTTGTGTTTCTTGCTTGTTTTCAAGCAGCTGGACGTCGTCGACCAACAAGACGTCGTAGGTGCGGTACCGGCGTTTGAAGGCCGTCTGGCCCTTGGTGCGTATAGCTTCGATAAAGTCGTTTAGGAAAGTCTCGGTCGACACGTAGCAGACGTGGAGTTGTGGGAACTGTAGCACTACGTAGTTGCCGATGGCGTGGAGCAGGTGGGTCTTGCCTAGCCCAGAGTCGCCGTAGACGAAGAGTGGGTTGTAGGCTCGGGCCGGCTCCTCGGCAACGCGTTGGGCGGCTGCGTAGGCGAAGCGGTTGGACTCACCGGTTACGAAGGCCTCGAAGCTGTAGCGAGGGTTGAGGGTCGGCTGTAGGCGCCTGTCGGGCCTGAGCAGTTGGCCGGGGGGGGCCAGTTGCGCGCCGCTCAGGGCTCCGAGAGGTTTGGAGGACTGGTTCGCTGTGCCGCTGACGCCGGGTGCTTGTTGTGGGGGCAGTGAGCTTGGGGCGTGAGTGGCGAAGGTAGCTTGGGGTACGACCTCGGGATGGGGTTGCACGAGGGCTGCGCGCTGGGATAGGTCGGCTGAGCTTGCGGGCACTTGCGAGGCCAGGTCGGGCGTGGGGGGGAGGCCAGCTTGTACGACAAGCTCGAGGTCCTCGATGGGAATGCGTGCTGTTTCGGAGAGGACCTGTTGGATGAGGCCCTCGAAGCGACTGAGGACCATCTCCTTGATGAAGGTGCTGGGAGCTGCCAGTACCACCCGCGCTCCGGAGACCTCTAGCGCCACGAGCGGGGCGAGCCAAGCGTTCCAAGCTGGCTCGGGTACTTGCTCACGCAGGGTCGAGGAACAGCTCGACCAAAGCTCTGCGACATCGCTCATCTCTCGTTCGCTGCTTTCAAGTTCGTTTAGCACGTGGACCCTGTCGATATCTTGTTGAAACCCGCTCACCCTGACGGCGCTGTCGTGGCATGGCCTATGAGAGACGCCCGGCCGGCTTGTGGAGCAGGTCGCTTGGGCGCCGCAACTGTGCCGAAAGAGTCGTAGGGTTCGAGGCTAGCACCTGGAGGCGGGGTTCTGGAAGGGCCTAGGTTTGGGCAGATCGCGTTAGATTGGGAACAAAAGTTCGCTATAATTGCACTCGTGTTGTTGGCCCTGCTTGATGCGAGCGGGAGTGCGAGGTGATGCGCGACGTGGCAGGAGGGCCGGGCGGGCTTGGGGAGGGCCTTGGGTGTGGCGGCTGCGGGCTGAAGGGTGTGCTGTGTATCACAGGAGCGATTTTCCACTGCAAATACACAGCTTTACCACTGGTAGCCCACAGGCGGGCTCAGGCAGGGTAGGTTGCTGTGGCCAGAGCCGTCGCAGACATCAGGGAGCGCTCACACGTTGCGAGGGCTCGTTCCGAGCGGGTGCCGCCCCATGATCTGCAAGCGGAGGAGTCCTTGCTTGGAGCGATGTTGCTTTCGCGCGACGCGATCTCGGCAGCTGTAGAGGTGTGCAGGGGCGAAGACTTCTACAGGCCTGCTCACGCGCACATTTTTGACGCGATCTGTTCGCTTTACGCGCAAGGGGAGCCCGCAGACCCTGTTACGGTGGCTGACGAGTTGCGGCGGGCAGATTTACTGGAGGCGGCAGGTGGGCAGGGCAACCTAGTTGCTTTGCAAGCCAACACGCCTGCGATCGCGAACGCAGCTCAGTACGGCCGCATAGTCCAAGAGCACGCGCTGCTGCGACGGCTAATAGGTGTCGCTTCAGAGATCGCCGAGATGGGCTACTCGTTACCAGAAGACGTTTTGGGCACTTTGGACAGGGCGGAAGCGATGGTGTTCGATGTGGCGGAGAGGCGCGTTACCGACTCACTAAAGCCTCTGCGTGAGCTACTGGCAGCAAGCTTGGACCACCTCGAAGCGCTCTATAACCGGGGTGACTCGATCACTGGAGTCCCCACGGGTTACGTGGACCTCGACGAGAAGCTCTCAGGGTTGCAGCCGAGTTCGCTCGTCATCGTGGGGGCCCGTCCATCGATGGGCAAGACCGCTTTTGCCCTTGGCATAGCCGCTCACGCGGCAACCGAGAAGCGTCAACCGGTACTGTTTTTTTCGCTGGAGATGAGCCATCTGGAACTCACCCAAAGGCTGCTGTGCTCAGAAGCCAAGGTTGACTCGTCGCGCATGCGTAACGGGAGGCTTTTGGAATCGGATTGGCCCAAGGTGGTAGGGGCCATGGGTAGGCTTGGTGAAGCCCCTCTGTTTATCGACGACAACCCTAACTTGACTGTTATGGAGATAAGGGCCAAGGCGAGACGCTTGAAGAGCAGGGAGGGTATTGGCCTCATAGTGGTAGACTATTTACAGCTGATGTCGACCAAGAGCGGCTCGCCCGAATATCGCCAATTGGAAGTTTCGGAGGTAAGTCGCGGTCTGAAGATCCTCGCGAGAGAGCTCGATGTGCCTGTTGTGGCGCTCTCCCAGCTGTCGAGAGCTTTGGAGGGCCGAGCGGACAAAAGGCCGATGTTGGCTGACCTTCGTGAGTCAGGGAGCCTTGAACAGGATGCCGATGTCGTACTTTTTATTTATCGAGACGAGGTTTACAACAAGGAGTCTCCAGATAAAGGCACGGCGGAGATCATTGTTGCGAAGCATCGCAACGGGCCTACAGGCGCTGTGCAGCTTGCATTTTTGGACCACTTCACCCGGTTTGCGAACATAGCCCGGGTGTAGACGACGCTATGGTGAGAGGTCGGTGGGGGCGCGCCAGTGCCCCACCGACCTGGTAATGGCGGTTTGTTGAGCGAGCAAAGCTCAGGCGCGCACGACTTCGACCGTCACGGGGAACTCGACGTCGGGGTGCAGCCGTGCTGGTACCTCGTGGGTACCGAGGCTTTTTATCGGCTCCTCCAAGTGGAGCTTGTGGCGTTCGATCTCGATCCCGGCTTGCTGGGAGATGGCCTCTGCAATGTTTGCGGTGGTGACCGACCCAAAGAGCTTGCCTTCTGGCCCGGCGCGCATCGGTAGGCGGATCACTTGCTGGACCAGGCTGCGGGCGATGGTCTCTGCGACTTGGCGATCGTGGGCGTCCTTTACTTGCCGTGCCCTCCTCATGGTGGCGGCCTGAGCATCGAGGTGGTCACTTGCCACGATCGCGTACCGCTTTGGGAGCAGGTAGTTGCGGGCATAGCCGTCGGCGACGTCGCAGATGTCGCCCCGCTTACCAAGGTTGGGGACTTCAGAACGCAGGAGGACGCGCATCATGGCTTCCCGGAAGTCTCTAGTTCGGAGGCTACTGCTTCATAGCTATGGACTGGGTCGGCTTCGTAGTCCTGGGCGTCGTTTTCCCCAGCTACATCTTGGAAGTCGGGCCCGTCGTCTTGGCTGGGCACCGCCTTTGGCCTGCCGAGACCTCTATCGCTTGCGGTGCGCTGGAGGTACGGCAGCAAAGCGAGCTCCCGGGCAGTTTTGATTGCAACCTGTATGTCGCGCTGGTGCTGGGCACAGTTGCCTGTGACGCGGCGTGAACGGATCTTGCCACGGTCGCTCATGAAACGCCGCAGGGTCGCCGTGTCTTTGTAGTCGATCCAATCGACATGGTCTTTGCAAAAGGAGCAAACTTTTTTCTTGCCACCACGGATGCGGGTGTCCTTGGTACGCCGCCTGTCTGTTGGTCTGGCCATTTGCTAGAAGGGCTCCTCATCGTCGTGGCCTGCCGGGCCCGGGGTGTAAGCCGCTGCTGGCGGCCTTGAGGTGTACGCGGCAGGGGCGGGCTCTTGTGCTGGGCGCTGGTACATGCTGGGGTCCGATGAGCTGTGAGCTTCCCCATTGGCGGCGTCGGGGCTTCGGCGCTCGTTGCGGGTGACCTGCACGGTTGCCCAACGCAAACTGGGAGCTATCTCGTCGGCGGTTATTTCGACCTTGGAGCGCTTATCACCTTCTTGGGTCTCCCAGCTGCGTTGGTCGAGGCGACCAGTCACCACCACGCGCATGCCGCGCGACAGGCTGGTGGCGGCGTTCTCTGCCAGGGTGCCCCAACAGACGATGTCAAAAAAGGATGTCTGCTCGCGACGCTCTTGGCTGGCTCGGTCGGTCCAAGTGCGGTTGACGGCGACGCCGAAGTTCGCCGTGGCCTGGCCACTGGGGGTGAAGCGCAATTCGGGCTCACGCGTTAGGTTGCCGACGATAGTAACGGTGTTGTCTTGTGCCATCTCTATGCTCCCTTGATATCCGTGCTCGCTTCCTTGGTCTTGTCGACGGGCGCTGCCGGCTTAGACCTGCCAGCGACCCGGTCCGGGAGCCTGATCACCTTGTGGCGTAGGACGTCGTCTTCGAGCTTCAGTGCTCGGTCGAGGTCGGTGAGGGCGGCAGGTTCCGCGTTTGCCTCGATGACCACGTAGTAGCCCTCGTTGCGGTGCCGGACAGGGTACGCGAGGCGCCTCTTGCCCCAGTTGTCCGCTTTAACCGATTTTGCGCCAGCGGCGCTTAATTGGTCGGTGTAGCGCTTGACCTGGGAGCGGACAGCGTCGTCTTCCAGGCTGGCGTTGAAGATGACCATGACTTCATAGGGCCGCACTAGCGGCTCACCTACCTTTCCCTGTGGGCTGGGTAAACGCGGCTAGGCCGGTCACCCAGGCCCCGGACCACCCGGGGCAGGGCCTGCAGTTTGCCGGTGTCATGGTAGCTGACGCCTGCGATTGTTGCACTCCTTCAGTATGCCAGGGGGGTGTGACTTTGAGCCTGGAGTTGTATCAGGCGCCGTAGGTTTCACTGGCCGAGGGGAAGCGGCGGTTACGGACGTCGTCGGCCCAGGTTCTGAGGGCGCTGGCGGCGATGTCATCCAACTGTGCGTAGCGGCGCGCGAAGCGGGGTGTGCGCGAGCCGCCAAAGCCGACCACATCGTGAAAAACGAGCACCTGCCCGTCGCATGCGGGGCCGGCTCCGATCCCGAAAGTCGGCACGGGGACGGCGGCTGTGATGTCACGGGCGACGCTGCTAGGTACGCCCTCGAGCACTAACGCGAAGCAGCCGGCCTCTGAAAGGGCCACGGCGTCGTCTACCAGGGACTTGGCCTCATGGGGCTTGCGGCCTTGGACGCGAAAGCCGCCCATAGCATGTACTGATTGCGGTGTGAGGCCCAAGTGCCCCATCACGGGCACCTCCGCGTCGAGGATCGCTTGCACGACGGGCAAGCGTTTCACGCCGCCCTCTAGCTTGACCGCCCTGGCGCCAGCACGCACGAGGCGAGCGGCGTTGCGGACTGCGTCTTTTGGGCCGGTGTGGTAGCTGGTCCAAGGCATGTCTGCCACGATCAACTGCCCGGGCACCGAGCGCGCTACGGCAGCGGTGTGTCGGGCGACGTCTTTAACGGTGACGCGAAGAGTGTCTTCGAAGCCGAGCACCACCATCCCGAGCGAGTCGCCCACCAAGACTAGGTCCACCCCGCTGGCGGCGGCCGCTCGAGCGCTGGGCGCATCGTACGCGGTCACCATCACTAGAGGCTGAAGGTTCCCCTTTCGGGCCTTGATACCAGGCACGCCCGATGGGACCTGGATGCTGGGTGTTGACATGGGACCCTCCTGTGGTCCAGTGCCTTCCAGGCTCCCGGCCACGAGGCTATGCTATAGCTGTTCTGCCTACGACTGAGCCGCTGGCCAGGCGAAGTCCTCGACCATTTGACGCGCCTCTTCGTCGCGGTACTGGACTGGGGGCGATTTCATGAAGTAGGCGGACGGGCCAACCAAAGGCCCACCTATGCCGCGGTCGAGGGCGATCTTGGCGCAGCGCACTGCGTCTATCACGACCCCAGCGGAGTTGGGTGAGTCCCAAACCTCGAGCTTCAGCTCGAGGTTCAATGCCACGTCGCCGAAGTTGCGGCCCTCGATACGTATATAAGCCCACTTCCTGTCGTCGAGCCACGGGACGTGGTCTGACGGCCCTACGTGCACGTCGCGGGGGGAAATCCCAGAGTCGAGCTGGCTCGTGACGGAGCGTGTTTTGGATATTTTTTTTGACTCAAGTCGCTCGCGCTCCAGCATGTTTTTGAAGTCCATATTGCCGCCGAAGTTGAGCTGGTAGGTGTGGTCGATCACGAGCCCCCGGTCTTCGAACAACCGTGCCAGGACCCTGTGGGCGATCGTGGAACCTAACTGGCTCTTTATGTCGTCGCCTATGACTGGGACGCCAGCGTCCTCGAAGTTCTTCGCCCATGTAGCGTCGCTTGCGATGAAAACCGGTATGGCGTTGACGAAACCGACGTGGGCGTCGATGCAGGCCTGCGCATAGTGCTTTTGGGCTTCTTCAGAGCCGACGGGTAGGTAGGAGACCAGGACGTCGGCACGGCTGCGGCGGAGGACCTCGGCCACCTCGACGGGGGGCGCGGCAGACTCGGTGGCGACTTCCCGGTAATACTTGCCGAAGCCGTCGAAAGTTGGGCCACGCACCACTTCGACACCAAGGGGGCCAACTTCGGCGAAGCGGACTGTGTTGTTTTGACCCGCCCAGATCGCTTTGGCGAGGTCCTCGCCAACTTTTGCTGCGTCGACGTCGAAGGCTGCCACCACTTCGATGTCGCCGACGTGGTACCCGCCCAGGTCGACGTGCATCAAGCCCGGGACCCGCTCGGCAGTGCTCGCAGTTTTGTAATACTCAAGACCTTGTACCAGCGCGCTTGCGCAATTACCCACCCCTGCGATCGCCAACCTGATCTTTGCCATAAATCGACCTTCCTGTTGCTTTAGTAATTTGTTGCTCGTTCGTTTGGCCTTCGGGGCAGTGGGTTAAGGCCCTAGCTGGGCCGGCCGGTGCTGCCCATAATTGGTGAAGGTGGCCGGGAGGCTCAGTTAGTGGCCGCGGCCACCTTGTTTGTGAAGTGGCTCCTCCTAAGTTGCGAGGCACTTGCCAGGGGTATACCCCGGCCTTTCCCCCAGTTGCCTTGCCCGGGCGCGGCCCCACTTTGCTCTTGGGTTATCAGGCGGTCGAGCCATGAAAGGTCGGCAGACAGGTTGTCCTGCTCGTGCTCGGCCAGCAGCTGTACGTAGCGGTCCGAACAGGGACGCGCAGCGCAGGCAGTGAGCTGGGAGAGGCGCTCGGCGACCAGGGCGCGACGCTGTTGCAGCAGGCCCAAGCGGCGCTCTGGGGACAGGTGGCGGGCAAAGGCGAGCCGGAGGCTAAAGGAGCGCCCGTCTCGAGCCGTGCTCTGGGCGTCGGCGAGG
>JAMDDF010000104.1 GCA_023489205.1 Actinomycetota bacterium
GCTGGGCCAGGCGGGCGAAGGCGGAGGTGACCGTGTTGGGCTTGACCGGCTCCGCCCCGGTCGGGTCGAAGCCCCACGCCGGCCCGCCCGGCAGGACGTAGCCGTCCTCCAGCACCGAGGTGCCGGCCTGGTTCGCCCACCTCTCGACCCGCCGGCGGTGGGCGGCTAGGAGCGCCAGGGCTGTCGGGTCGAGGGAGACCTTCCGGTGCTGGTGGGTCTTCGTGGGCCCGACGACGAGCTCGCGTTTGTCGAGGCCGTGCTTCACGGCACGGCGGATGTGGAGCACGTTGTTGTCGAGGTCGATGTCGGACCAGCGCAGGCCGCACAGCTCGCCGAGGCGCGCTCCGGTGATGGCCGCCAGGACGGTCGCCATCGCGAGGACGGGGTTCTCTTCCTCGGCGGCGGTGACTAGTCCCTGGACCGCTGAGGGGTCGGGGACGTGGGCGGCCGGGCGTGCATGGGTGGGGGGCTTGCCAAGTCGCTGACCACGTGGGAGACGAGCCCCCAGCGCCGGGCCTGCTGGAGCGCAGCCTCCAGGACGGAGTGGTAGCGCCGGACCGTCGCCGGGCCCTCGAGGGGTGCAGTGCGGTGCTCGACTTCGACCATGAGGCGGGCCAGCTCGGCTTGGGCCTGTCGCTTACTGCCCTTGAATGAAGCGCCCGACCTGGACGGAGTTGCCCTGCGTGTCACGGCCCAGGTAGACCCACAGCTACCACGTTCCTGGGCTACGCTCTCTAATGGTGCCTTTGCCTGCCACGTCGTGTTACTTGCCTTCCTTGTCCTACAGGGGTTGCGCAGGCCGCGAGCTTTGTAGGCCCAAGCTTCCGCTCAGGGGTCAAGCTCAGGAGGCAAAGCAGCAGGTCAAGGATACTAGGAGAGGTGCGAGAGCGGCCGAATCGGGCTCACTGCTAATGAGTTGACGGGCTTATACCCCGTCCGAGGGTTCAAATCCCTCCCTCTCCGCCACGAGGTCTTCACATTTGACCTCAAGTCATCTTTACATTTGGGTGTACCACCTGAGGTGGTGGCTGGCCAGGGCGGGGCAGGTGCGTGCCTCCCCAAGGTTTCGCCCGTGCCGCCTCGTCTGGCCCGGCCCCGGCTCACGCTCTAGGGCTGGGCGCCCCCTCGGGGGCACGGCCGTCAGGGAGGGGCGTTGGCGCTCGGCGCCACAAGGTCGCGGAGGCCTTTGCGCGCTCGCGGACTGTGGGCATGACGTGCATGACATGTGCGGCCGAAATGGCGTGGACCTTCGGCTGGCGCTTGGCTGTCGCAAGGAGCCTGGCAATGCAGGGGGCTCTTGCAACCAGGGTTATGAGGTGTTGTACATGGCCATTGTCATGGCGAAGCACCCTGTGCACGGGAGCTGGACGCCAAGAACCCGACAGATGCGAAATCGCCTGCGGTACATCTGTCGGTTTTTTGGGCCAAAACTGGCAAAATTTCCGACCGATGTGGCTAGACCGAGAGCCACATCTGTCGGTTTTTGGTGCCACGGCGGTGCCACGGCGGTGCCACGGCGCTTAGGTGGACGGAGCCGCCGGCGAAGCTGCCTAGTCCGTGAGCCGGCGTACTTGGCTGCCCGGTTGGCGGACTCACGCGAAGCCACGTAGCTTCGTAGCCATGGATGCGAAGGTGATCTTGTGCGACTTTGCCGAGGTGGCGGGGGGCAAGATGTTTATCTCCGGGGCCGGCTTGGCCCTGCTAGCCAGCGGGACCCCGACCCCTCCCTACCGGGTCAATGTGGCTCTCGCCATCATGGGCCTGATCGGGCTGAACGACACGGACGCGCAGCACAAGATGACCCTCGAACTGGTTTACATGGCCCCAGACGGCGAGGAAACACGTGTGCCATTGGCGGACGAGGTGCCTGAAGGCGGTGATCCCGCTGACAAGGGCATGTTCATCGCCTACTTCGTGGCTCCCCGCTCTCCAGAGATGCTGCCGAGCGACGAGTGGGCCATGCCGATGGCGATCCCCATGTACGGGCTCGGGTTGCCAGCGCTTGGCTCCTACTACTTCAGCGTTAGGATCGACGGGCGGGAAATGGACCGATCGTCTTTCCGTCTTGTTATGCCCCAGCCCCCTGATGCCGTCGCTCCACCGGGAGCCCCCGGCTCTGGCGAGCAGAGCGCCGGCGGTCCAGGAGGCCGCCAAATAGCCGACGGCCCGTCGCTTTGAACCCCGTTGCGCGCCGAGTCTGGGATCTGAAGAGGTCTTAGGCGTTGGCCTGCGCCAGAGCGCGGAGCCTAAGGAAGAGGTAGCTGTCCTCCTCTAGGACGTGCAAAAGTTGGAGCTTGACGAGCTGCGTTGAGGGCTGGTTGGCAGCTAGCCCCTCGCTAGTCTCGTGGGTAGGCCCTGGCCGGGCACCTTGGCTACTCAGCCAGCCGCCCATTAGGACTCCCCCGACGTTGCCAGCAAGCTGGGGAGAGAGCGTGAGACAGAGCTCGTTTACCAAGCCTGCCGCAGCCAGTCCCACGTTGAGGCTCGGCCCGCCTTCGCAAAGGACGTGTTGCAGGCCTTGGGCGGCGAGAGCTTGCACGGCCGACGACAGGTCAACCGTCCCTGTGCCCGCGGTCACGACCTCGGCTACCTCCCGGGCACGGGCGAGCTTGGTTGCATCTGCGGCTTTTGGCGCGATCACGATAGGCCTAGGGGAGTGGGCGGCGAAGAGCTTGGAGCCCCAGTCGAGGTCGACAGACTGGGTTACCACGGCTAGGGGTGGCAAGCGTGCTTGCCCGCGCTCCTCGCGGGCTAGCTGGGCATCTTCTGGCAGCTCGACCGGCCCGTAGCGCTCGACCCGTGCTGTGCCCGCGCCAACGAGGACGACATCGGCCAGGGAACGTAACACGGCGAACAGGATCTTGTCGGCCGGTCCTCCGAGCCCACCAGAACGGCCCCCGACTGCAACGGCGCCGTCGAGGCTCGAGATCATGTTGACCCGGACAAACGCTCCCGCCCCGCCCCCCGCGGGGCCGACGGCGTACGCCTCCAAGAGGTTGACCCGGTCAGAAGGGAATGGGAGCAATGACCTCATATACAAGCGTCGCAGCGTTACGCCGCTGGTCGAAAGGTTAGCTGCCGTCCCATAGCACGCTGCCGTCCCATAGCACGCTGCCGTCCCATAGCACGCTGCCGTCCCATAGCACCTGGCTACTATGGCCGCGTGCCGGAGGCCGGGGGTCGCGCAGGCGGCCTAGTCAGCGTCGATGAGGCGCGCCGGCGGGTACTGGGGGGCTGTCGGCGCTTGGAGCCGCGCGAGTTCCTGGCTTCGGAGGCCCTCGGGCTGGTGCTCGCCGGCCCAGTACGGTCAAACGAGCAGGTGCCGCCGTTCGCCAACTCGGCTATGGACGGCTATGCGGTGCGCTCAGTCGACGTCGGTAGTGCTCCCGCCAAGCTCCACGAGGTGGGCGTGGTCATGGCCGGCGACGCGCCGGGAGCGCTGACGATCGGGCCGGGAGAAGCCGCCCGTATCATGACGGGCGCGCCGCTGCCTTTTGGGGCGGACGCAGTTTGCATGGTCGAGCACACCCACCTGGAGCACGGTTGGGTCGTCATCGAAGAAGCCGTGAGCGCCGGCACCCATGTGCGCCCCGCTGGCGATGACATCGAAGCCGGCGACGAAGTGTTCGGTGCCGGGGACCAGCTTGGTGCTCCCCATCTAGCGGTGCTGGCAGCCATCGGAGCGAGCCACGTGGTCGCCTATCCCCGGCCGCGCGTCGGCGTTTTGTCTAGCGGTGACGAACTGGTGAGCGGGCGAGACCAGTTGCCCGGCCCGCTCCCGCCTGGCAAGCTGAGGGACTCCAACAGGCCCGGCTTGCTGGCGCAGCTGCGCACCGATGGTTTCGAGGCGGCCGATTTGGGGATCGTCGCCGATGATGCTTTGGCCCTGGCCCCAAAGTTGGCTGAAGCGGCCGAACTCTACGACGCGGTGCTGACTAGCGGGGGCGTGAGCATGGGGGACCGGGACATGGTGAAGGTGGTACTGGGCCAGCTCGGCGGCCAGCAGGCGTGTTGGCTCCAGGTCGCTGTCAAGCCGGCCAAGCCGCTCGCCTTTTCCACTCTGGGCCGTGGCGTACCCGTGTTCGGGCTTCCAGGCAACCCTGTCTCGGCGCTCGTCTCCTACGAGCTGTTCGCTCGGCCGGCGCTGCGCTACATGGCGGGCCATAAGCGTCTCGGGCGCCCCACGCTGAGCGCCGTGTGCGCCGCACCCTTCGTGCGCCGTCCCGATGGCAAGGTCCACCTGATGAGGGCCGTTGTGCAAAGGGTAGGCGGGCAACTGCTGGCAAGGCCGGCGCGCGCTCAGGGGTCCCACCAGCTCCGTTCCCTGGCAGAGGCCAGTGCCCTTGCCTTGGTCCCAGATGGGGACGGCCTAAGCGCCGGCGACCCAGTGGAACTCTGGATGCTTGACCTGGGCCCGTTGTCAGAGGGGGAAGGCTGGGCACCCTGTTAAAAAACCCCCTGTATCCTTGGGCTCAGGGGCGGTCGGGCCTGCTGCGCCTCGGTGTACGCCCGGGGACGAAGCCGGCCTTGGCTCTCCACATTTGTTCCCAGGTCGAGTTGCCGGGCTGGAGGAGCGGCTTGAACCTGTCGCCGATCAACATCGGCGGTGCCTCGGCGGGGCCCTCGGCCAGGAGCAGGGCGGCACCCGAGGTCACCGCCGGAGCTTGTTTGGGCAGCGGCTTGGGCGTGCGCTGGCTTGCTACGGCGTCGAGGCGGGCATCGGCCCTTTTGGCGGAGCGTTCGTCTGCGTGCACCCACGCCCACATCACCGGGATTAGGCCGATGATCGTGGAGAACTCCGTAGACGCCCAGAGCAGCCCGCCACCCCAGTGCGAACCAGAGAGGGTGTACATGGAGCCCTCGGGGTGCTTTGACATCATGATGGCGATCCCTAGGAACGATTCGAAGGGTGCCGCGAGTGCCAGGTTGAGGACCTTAGCGCCCGGGCTCATTCGCCAGTGGACTATGGGGTCCACCTCGACGATCGGCCACCAGTAGAAGCAGCCACCCATCAAGAAGAAGAGGTTGATGGCGTCCATGAGCGCCATGTGCTCCATGGCGTAGTTGACCGCTGGCGTGAGGAAGAAAGCGAACATGGCGCCGAAGTAGCCGAACCACACCGGCACAGGGTGGCTAACCCAGGCAAAGGGGCGCGAGTGGAGCACTTTCCTCCAGGCGCGCTTTGCCCTATCAGGGCCAGCTTGCAACAACAGGGTCGACGGTGCACCCAAGGCCATGAGAGGGGGAGCGACCGTCATCAACAGGAGGTGCTGGACGATGTGGGCCTGGAAGTAGGAATTGGTGAAGGTGGAAACGGGCGACTGCAGCGCCACGTCGACGGCGAGCAGGCCAGCGAAAAACGACACAGTGCGCCACCAGCGCCAGCGCCGGCCCCGTGCTGCCAGGCGCCAGTCGCCCCGCAGGTAAAGGTACCCGGCTATAAGCACCCCTGCAGCCACGCAAACTGCGAAGGGGCTCCACTCCCAGGCCGTGAGAGCCGTGTGGAAGTTGAAGGTCACCGGCTTCATCCCCGGCATCTAGCGCTCTCCCTAGGTTTACCTAACATCACCGTTACCCAACACCATATGGCGCGCGGCGACGCATGTCAGCCGGGAGGCCACGGCCATTTTCGCCACGAGCTCTATCTTGGTTAGGACTGCCTCATAACCTCAAGTCGCTCAGGGTTCGTACCACGTGAGCTATGCCGACGGGCCAGCCCGAAGGTGAGCTAACATCTTGCAATGAGCGCCTCGCCGGCCGGCGGCGGCCCACTGCTGGCAACTCCTTGGCCGGGCGGCCCTGTCTTGGTGGTCGACTACGGCGCCCAGTACGCCCAACTGATCGCTCGCCGCGTGCGCGAAGCGCACGTTTACAGCGAGATCGTCCCGCACACGATGGCTGTTAGCGAGGTGCTTGCCCGCCACCCAGCGGCACTGGTGCTCTCGGGGGGGCCAGAGAGCGTCTATGCGAAGGGCGCTCCCAAGGCCGACCCGGCTCTTTTTTCCGCGGGCGTACCCGTCCTCGGTATCTGTTACGGGCTCCAGGCCATGGCGGCCGCTCTCGGTGGTGAGGTGGGCCGCACAGGCGGCGGGGAGTTCGGGCGAGCAGAGGTAGTCCTCGAAGAGCCCTCCGAGCTCTTCGACGGCCTGGGAGCGCACCAGGTCGTGTGGATGTCACACCGCGATGCGGTAGTAAAGGCCCCGCTGGGTTTTCGCCCGATAGCTCGGAGCGCCGGCGCGCCGGTTGCCGCTTTGGAGGACCCGACCCGGCGGCTCTATGGCGTCCAGTGGCACCCAGAGGTGGTGCAGACCGAGTACGGCCAGCTACTTATCGAGAACTTCCTCTACCGCTGTGCTGGCCTAGCGGCCTCGTGGACCACTGCGAACATCATCGACGAGGCGGTGAAGTCTGTGGCAGAGACCGTGGGTGGCCACAGGGTCATAGCCGGCCTGTCGGGGGGGGTCGATTCTGCTGTCGCGGCAGCCCTAGTGCAAAGGGCGGTCGGTGACCAGCTCACGTGCGTGTTCGTTGACCACGGGCTCTTGAGGGAAGGCGAGGCCGAAGAGGTGGAGCGTGACTTTTCGTCGCTGCGACTGGTGTACGTCTCCACACCGTGCACGCCTCGCAGCAGTTCTTGGACGCTTTGGCCTCCCTCCCGGACCCGACAGACCCAGAAGCCAAGCGCAAGGCTGTGGGGCGCGAGTTCATCCGGGCTTTCGAACTGGCTGCTCGGGAGGTAGTCGCGGGTGGAGGGGGCGAGGGCAGAGCCGGCGTGGCCTCGGCCGGAGAGGTGCGCTTCTTGGTCCAGGGCACCCTTTACCCCGACGTGGTCGAGTCTGGGGGCGGGGAAGGCGCCGCCAACATAAAGAGCCACCACAACGTGGGTGGCCTCCCTGCGGACCTGCACTTCGACCTGGTCGAGCCGCTCCGGCGCCTGTTCAAGGACGAGGTGAGGGCTATTGGCGAGCAGCTCGGCTTACCTGCAGGCATCGTATGGCGCCAGCCCTTCCCGGGCCCTGGCCTTGCCATAAGGATCGTGGGGGCCGTGACGCCCGAGAGGCTCGAGGTCTTGCGCCGGGCGGACAAGGTCGCGCGAGAGGAGCTTTTTGCTGCTGGCTTGGACCGTGACATATGGCAGTGCCCGGTGGTCCTCTTGGCCGATGTCCGCTCGGTCGGGGTCCAAGGGGACGCCCGCAGCTACGGCCACCCTGTTGTGCTGCGCCCGGTAACGAGCGAGGACGCGATGACGGCCGACTTTTCAAGGGTCCCCTACGACGTCCTTGCCCGCATCTCGACCCGGATCACCAACGAAGTTCCCGAGGTCAACCGGGTTGTCCTCGACATAACGAGCAAACCTCCCGGCACGATCGAGTGGGAATAGTGTGCCCGCACGACCCGGGTGCAGGACAAGCTGCGCAGGCTCGGTTGTCAAGCTATACTGGCCGAACCGTCAGGCTTGCTGAGGGCGCGGCGGTGCACCAGTAAAACTAGGACCTGTGGTGCAGCTCGGAGTGCACGCCGGCCTGTCAAGCCGGAGGCCGCGGGTTCAAATCCCGTCAGGTCCGCGGTCGGATAGCTCAGTTGGTAGAGCGCGCGCCTGAAAAGTGCGAGGTCACCGGATCGACGCCGGTTCCGACCACCTCTTGAGCGGAGCTCGCAGCGTCACCTGTCTGCGGGCTCCATCTGCTCTAGGCAGCGCTGGATCTCTGTCGCTCGGTAGCGGCGGTGGCCGCCCAGGGTGCGGATAGCAGTGATCTTGCCTGCTCTAGCCCAGCGGGTCACGGTCTTTGGGTTGACACGGAAAAGCGCCGCGACTTCGGCTGGTGTGAGTAACGAATCGACCTGCTGCTCCTCGAGCATTATGGTGGCCTCCTCAGTGCCAGGCATGTCACCTCGAACGGTACGGTTCGCACCCATGGCGGCGCCACGCTCTGACGGCGTCATTTGCTTGGGGCTTCCCTCTCAGTTCATACTAGCTGGTGCCTTCGCGCGCAAAAGGACCCGAATTGTCCACCTCTGAACAGGGCATTTTGCCCGCTGACCCCGAGGCCGAAGCGGCGGGGACGTTGCTTCAAGCCGGCGCGCTTGCTTTGGTCGGCGGTGCCGAGTGGAGCCAAGGGTGCGAAGTGTTCGATGCCGCGCTTTTGGAGGCCTCTGGTGCCAAAGAGGTCCTTATGCTGCCCACGGCCGCCGCCTACACTCGTCCCGAACGTGCCGTCGACGCTGCGAGCTGTTACTTTTCCAGCTTCGGTGTGGCGGTAAGGGCCTGCATGGTCTTGCGCCGTGCAGATGCGGAGGACCTTAGCTTGGCAGGCCAGGTCCGTGCCGCGCGCTTCATATACCTGGCCGGAGGCTCGGTGTTGCACTTGCGCTCGGTCTTGAAGGCCTCGGCGGTATGGGACGCCCTGGTCGGGGCGTGGGCGAACGGTGCTGTGCTGGCCGGCTCCTCCGCCGGCGCCATGGTCCTTGGCGACACGATGGTAGACCCCCGTGGCGGCGCGCTCACCCTCGGGCTGGGTTTGCTCGCGCCCTTGGCGGTGCTTCCCCACGCCAGTGACTGGTCCGAGGACAAGACTCAGCGGACGGTGAAGCTTGCTTCGGGCCAGTTGCGCATAGCGGCTGTTGACGAACGCACGGCCCTCGTCCGCAGCAGCGAGGGGGGTTGGCGTGCCCTGGGCGCTGGGGCGGTCACTGTCTGGGTTGGTGGGAGGCCGGGCGGTCTTGACGACCTCCGAGGCGTAGTGCCGCTTGGCAGGGGTTCTTTGCCAGCCCATAACCCTTGACAAGCGTCTTCGTCAGCCGTTGATGCCCGGTTGGGTGGTGCCCGCGTTCATAGGCGGCGCCCTGGTGAGCCTGTTCGCGAGCACCCGGCTCGTGGTCGCGCTCGAACGGGTGGGGGCGCAGTTGGGGTTCCCACCGGTGATCGTCGGCCTGCTCGTCGCGCTAGGCGCCGACGGGCCGGAGCTCTCCAGCGCTGTGGCAGCCCAGATCTCTGGTCATCGGAGCATAGGTGTCGGTGTGCTCTTCGGGTCGAACCTGTTCAACGTCGCTGCTCTTTTGGGCCTCGGTTCGCTCGTGGCCGGGCGGGTGGTCTTGCGCAGGCGAGTGGTCCTGCTCGAAGGCATAACCGCCCTGGCCGTCGCCGGCTGTGCCCTGGCGTTGCTGAGCGGCGGCATCGGGCAGGTCGCGCCAGCGACGCTGACATTGGGCATCTTTGCGACCTACCTGGTCCTGTCGGCGTTGCCTCCTTCGGCTTGGCCGGTACCGGCCCGGGCGCGCGGCTGGTTGGGCGAAGCAGTGAAAGAGGAAGGCGAGGATGTGCTCAGGGCGAACCGCCCGCCCGGAGGGGTGAGGCTCCGCAGGAGCCTTTCCACAGCCGCCGCATCCCTCGTGGTGGTCGTTGCCGCTAGCTCGTTGACAGAGCACGCGGCTTCCGTGGGTGGTCCCGACCTCGGCATCCCCGAGGTCGTTATCGGGGCCGGGGTCCTTGCGGCCGTCACGAGCCTCCCCAACGCGGTGGGTGCTATATACCTGGCCCGGCGGGGACAAGGTGCCGCTATGTTCTCCGAGGCGTT
>JAMDDF010000056.1 GCA_023489205.1 Actinomycetota bacterium
GCACAGAGCTCGAAGCGCAGTGGACCGGGGCCTCGTTCCCCGCCGGCACGCTTCTCTGCAACACCTGGCCCGGTATATCTGGCGAGCCCTGTGAGACGATCGGAAGCTAACAAACCAATGCTAATTGTCCAAAGCCGGCTGCTCCCCTTGGTACCGTGCCTTAGGAAGGAGCTTTACCACGCTTTTTGCATGCCCCAAATCAGGAAGGAGAAAATAACAAACGGTGATCAACAGAAGTGGAAGACCACATGGCTACATGTCACGACTAAGTCGCTACAAGTTACGTCCGATATTCATCGGACTCTTGGCCATTTTAGCCCTATCACCCGCGACCGCCAGTGCCGCGCCATCTCTTCACCATACTACACCTCGTCTGGCGTCATTAGTAACACATCAAGCCGCCATGCCAGCGTCGGGGTGCGCCCTTATGTCAGGCTACAATGCCTTGCCGTCGATCAATGGTGTTTATGTCAATGAACCCGCCTATATTCTTAGCGAAGGTGAAGTGTTGCTCGCAGTACCGCTGTGCGATCTAAACGTCGAGACTAATGCCGAACGTTACGTGTGCGGCGTGTTTGGCTGTAGCTATAACGTGGAGGCCAGTACAGGCTATCAGGCAGACTTAAGCACGTCCTTTGAGCAGGAAATTGCCCAAACTTGCGCCAGTGGTACGCACAGTTACCGCACAGCGCTTTCTCTCGAATTTTTGGAACTCACGGGCCCCCAGTACGTCGATACGTACGCAAGTAATAGCTATAGTTGTGGTTGAAAGCGAGGAGGCATGACAATGAAACGATACCAGCTCATCGCAGTATCAGTAGCTGTCACGGGCGGGGCGATATGGGGCGGCGCTACGGCGGCGACCGCCAGCGCGGCCAGCGACTCAGCGGCAGCCTCCACCCCGAGCTCCTCAGTTCCCGCAGCCACCCCGAGCTCCTCAGTTCCCGGAGCCTCCACCCCGAGCGCTTTGGTCCCCTCAGCACCGCCGACCACCCAACTGGACCTAATCAACCAAGCACTAGGTTTCGGCAACGCCACGACGCTCGCTCAGATCCGCCTAACCCAAGATGAGCGCGATGCGACGTATTCATCAGCACTGGTAAGCTGTTTTACCCTCCATGGAGTTACGGTCACCAACCAGACTGTGACCGCCAAGACTCCAGTAGGAACCGAATACGTAATCCAGCCAACTTTCAGCCCTGCCACACCGCCTAGCGCTACACTCGTGCATGAATGTGACTCCCAAGCAACCTCGCAAGCCTATGGTAACGCCGAGACTATCTTGAATAACTTCAGTCAGGCAGAGGCAGCGATGTTTGAACAATTGTCACGGACACCTGCAGCCCAGGCACTCAGCAACCAGTGGGCGCAGTGCATGAACACCAAGACGCATGGTACACCGATATTATCTACACCACATGACATCACGACGTGGTACCTGACTGCTTCGCGCGCACCTTCCGTGGTAGGGAGCACAAGTGCTCAGGCGCAACTGGTGTCCGAGTTGGCTGCGTTGAATGCTGACGACAGCTCTTGTCAGGCTTCGATGGCCTCCGCAATCAGCGCAGTAGTCAATCCCGCAGAAGAGACCTGGCTTTCGAACGAGGCGTCCTTGGTTGCACAAGAGAGAAGCGCACTCATAGGCTCTGGATCGTAGTACTGTAGCTGAGGGTGGCTTGGTGGTCGCATTCTAGTGGTGCGGTGTCGCGCTGGCGTCAACAGCTAGGGTCTACGGCCAGGAGAAAAGGCTTAAGCGTAATATACGCGGCCATTAGCGCTTCAATCGCTCTCGCTGGCTGCGGCGGTGGAGCCAGTACCGGGGCGGGAGGGGATGGTACTGACCACAAGACCTGCGTGACCTCCAAGGGCCATGCGATCTGTGTATGGCACAGAGAGCCCGATGTGTATGGTTTTAGTGTGAGGGGGTTTGCCCCTCACAGCCAAATTCGGCTCATACTCGCGAATCCGGAGGAACCGTCAGCTAAAATTGGCAAGCCGCTGATTGATGAGACGAACGCTTCAGGATCGTATCCCTACGGCACCGCGCAGGCAGGCATTGTGGTGCCTTATTCGGAGAAGATCGTCGCCACGTTTACCGCGAGATCGTCCAGGGGCGTGGTTGAGGACAAATTCAATATTACCAGGGGCAGTATTAGGGTGCTGAGGTCGTGACTCGCGGGACACGGTTGCCCAACACGCTGGGATCCCGCTTCGGAGTTGCCGGGATCGAGTCACCTCTGCGAGTCGAGCTAGAAGGAGGCGAAGTAGAGTCTCAACTTGTCCTGTGTGATTCTACGGCAGCAGCCGAGGCCTCCGGGCGCCCGGCGAGGAGGCCTTCTTCGCGGCTGAGGTGCTCTGGCTACCACACGGGTTGGTCTCCAAGTAAGCCCGCGGCAGCTCACTCGCAACGGGGCGCAAGGCACAAGGTGGTCTTTTGATGGCCGCTCGTCGCGTCCGCAAGGTACCGACGCCCCCGGCTCGCCAAGGACGGCGAGAACTTCGGGGCCCTGCCCTTATCGGGGACCACACCAGCCGAACCAACGGGGCGGCTAGGTCCGCCTAATGTGATGTGGCCTGAGGCGGGCTCGGGCTTTGAGCCCATCGCGAGCACCCCCGCAGGGGCTTCGACATCGTTTTGCGACGCCCCTTCAGTGGGCCTCCCGCAGCAGGCGTCGCCGTCACGGTACTCGGGTCGCCCTCTACCTCTTTGTAGCCGTCATTGCTGCTGTGGCCCTCTTTGGTGCACTGCTGCAGGTGGTCCATTGACCCTTGAGAGGAACGCCAGGGAACCGACAATGGCCTACTGGGGTCCTTTGGGTAACTGCGCCGAAACGATGACGAGGACTTCTCCTAATACTGCTTAGTAGAAGTATGCCGGGCCTCGGCTTCCACTAATGTGGCCGCTGGCCGGCCCGGAGGGGCTGGCTGGTGCTTCCACTAACAGGGGGGTGGCCATGGCTGGACGGGCCAAGAGGCCGGTCCTCGCCGAGCGCGAGGAGCTAGACGCCGGCGCCGTGGTGGCCAAGTACCGCTCCTGGCTGCGCCGCCAGCCGCTCGCCGGGCGGAGCCGGGAGGCCTACCTCGCACAAGTGAGCGGTTTTGTCTCCTGGCTCGCCGGTTCCGAGCAGGCCCAGTTCTCCCGAAGCTGTCCCCAGCCGCAAGGTAGGAGGGTGCGTGGCGCGGCTCGAGCTGCGTGGGAATGAGCAGCCTGCCCCTGAGCTCCGGTCCAGAAAAAGGGTCAGGCGTGGGCTGGGATGAAGGCGTGGACGGCGAGCACGAGGGTGCCGTCCACATCGATGCTCATGATCGTCGCCTTGAAGGGACCCGTACCGCTGTCGGCGACAAGGACGTCTTCGCCGACGACCGGGGGCCGGTTTTCCTCCCAGCAGCCGGGGGGCACTGTCGCCCGGCCGCTACGCACCGGCGTGAAGGTGAGGTCGGCGACAACCTGGGGCACGTCTTCCACACCGATCATCGTACCCCTGCAGCCTGGTCGCCTGTTGTTCGCCGAGGGTCGAACGCTCGCAAGACAGCGGTGAAGCGGTCTGTGAGGCTGGCTCGCAGTGAGCTGCGTTCTGTCTTGGTCAGGGTCGCGTAGTCGGCCATCTCTGGGTATGGGCAGACGATCACGTCGACGTGGCGGTCGGAGAGGGGCAGGAGGTCGTCGCCGTCGAAGACGTTGGTGGCAACGAGCTGACACCGAAGCGCACGAAGGTCACTGACCCGGCTCAGCCCATACCAGGACCATCGCGTGCCACGCACGACGATCTGGGCCTCGATCTCGTCGGCCACCGCGAAGCATGAGACGGTCAGCGCGCCAGAGAGCTCGAAGCCGGGGACAACGCGATACGCGGGAGCGTCGGCGAGGGCGAGCTTCAAGGCGTTGGCGACATCGCGATCGTCGTTCATGCGGACCAGGAGCTGCTCGCTGTCGCTGATGCGGCGGTCGTCGCGCACCGCGACCCGCCGGCTCACGAGAGTGCCCCTCCTGTCCTTCCAGTGACCACCAAGTCGGTCCACCTCCTCGGCCAGACCTTACCTGGTGGCGGCCACCCAGTTCCGTTTATGCTAATAGAGTTGGCAATTACACCCTCCACCCGCCAGGATTGCCTTGTGAGCGCCGCCCGGGGGAGGATCCGGGCCAACAAGTGCCGCCTCTGTCGCTTCTCGGCACTTCCTGAGCTACGCTTCGGAGTGATCGATAGCGGACCTTGAAGGCCGGGGGACGGGAGAGTAGGGCCCATGCACCGGGAGTGGGAGCCGGAGGATCTGGTGGCCGCCTGGACCCTGGTCGACGACGACTGGGCTCTGGTGGCCAACAAGACCGGGCACAGCCGGCTCGGGTTTACCCTCCTGCTCAAGTTCTTCGAGGCCGAAGCCCGCTTCCCCCGCCACGTGGGGGAGCTCCCGCCGGCCGCGGTCGACTACGTCGCCGCCCAGGTGAAGGTGGGTGCCGACCAGCTGGCCAAGTACGCCTGGTCGGGCCGGACGATCGAGTACCACCGGGCGCAGGTTCGCGAGGCTCTCGGCTTCCGGGAGGCCACCCGCGCGGACGAGGACTCCCTGACTGCATGGCTGAGCGAGGAGGTGGCACCTGACGAGGTCTCCGAGGACCGGTTGCGAGACGCACTGTTGGCCCGCTGCCGGGCGACGCGCATCGAGCCGCCTGGGCGGGTCGAGCGGATCATCGGAGCGGCGCGCTCCGCGGCCAGCGACCGGTTCTGTGCCACCACCGCCTCCCGGCTCGGTTCCGAAGCGGCGAGCCGTCTCGAGCAGCTCGTGGCCGACGATGGCGAGGGGGACGAAGGTGGAGGTGGCCGCGGGGTGCTGGGTGAGCTGAAGGCCGATCCTGGCCAGATCAGCCTGGACAGCCTGCTCGCCGAGGTGGACAAGCTGGAGCGCATCCGCTCCCTCGGCCTGCCCGCCGGCCTGTTCGCCGGCGCGGCCGATCCCGTCCTCGACGCATGGCGGGCCAGAGCCGCACAGGAGTACCCCTCCGACCTGCGGGAGCGGCCCCGGCCGGTACGCCTGACCTTGCTGGCCGCGCTGTGCTGGGCTCGCACCGCTGAGATCACCGACGGCCTGGTGGAGCTGCTCATCGGCGTCGTGCACAAGATCGGCACCCGAGCCGAGAACCGGGTCGAGAGCGAGCTTTTGGCCGATCTTCGCCGGGTCCGCGGCAAGGAGGGCATCTTGTTCCGCCTCGCCGAGGCGGCCGTCGAGCACCCCGACGAGACAGTCCGGGCGGCGCTGTACCCGGTGGTGAGCGAAGCCGTCCTGCGAGACCTGGTCAAAGAAGCCAAGGCCAACGAGGCTGTCTTCAAGACCCGGGTGCGCAAGGCGCTGCGTTCGTCGTACTCCAGCTACTACCGGCGGATGCTGCCCCGGCTGCTCGGCGCTCTGCAGTTCCGTTCCAACAACAGCGCCCACCGGCCGGTCATCGAAGCCCTGGACCTGCTCGGGCGTTACGCCGAGCGGCCGGGTACCGTTCGCTACTACGCCACCAACGAGACCGTACCCCTGGCCGGGGTGGTCCCGGCCGACTGGGAGGCCGCGGTGCTCGACGAGCGAGGCCGGGTCGAGCGCATCCCCTACGAGCTGTGTGTGCTGCGCGCCTTGCGCGATGGGTTGCGCCGCCGCGAGATCTGGGTGGTGGGAGCCAACCGCTGGCGGGACCCAGAAGCCGACCTGCCCGCCAACTTCGAGGCCAACCGCGAGGTCCACTACACCGCCCTGCGCCAGCCGCTCGATCCTTCCGCGTTCGTCGACGAGCTCCGCCAGCGGATGCGCACCGCCCTGTCCGACCTCGACCAGGCGGTCAGCGCGGATGACACCGGCGGGGTGCGCTTCACTACCCGGCGGGGTGAGCCGTGGATCACCGTCCCCAAGCCGGGCAAGCTTCCCGAGCCGGCCAACCTGGACCGCCTCAAGGACCAAGTCGAACGGCGCTGGGGCACCATCGACCTGCTCGACTTCTTGAAAGAGGCCGACTTCCTCACCGACCTGACCGGGGTGTTCACTTCGGTGGCCACCCGGGAGGTGATCCCCCGCGACGTCGTGCGCCGCCGGTTGCTGTTCATGCTGTTCGCCCTGGGGACCAACATGGGCATCAAGGCCCTGGCCGACGGTCTCGCCGGCTCCGGCGAGGCGGCCGACACCGAGACGGCCCTGCGTCGGGTCCGCTGGACTTACGTCAACCGTGACAGCCTGCGCCGGGCCATCGTCCGGGTGGTCAACGCCACGTTCGCGGTGCGCGACATCGGGCTTTGGGGAGAGGGAACGGCGTGCGCGTCGGACTCCAAGAAGTTCGGCTCGTGGGAGTCGAACCTGATGACCGAGTGGCACGCCCGCTACCGCGGGCCCGGGGTGATGATCTACTGGCACGTCGAGAAGCGCTCGGTGTGCATCTACTCCCAGCTCAAGAGCTGTTCCTCCTCGGAAGTGGCCGCCATGATCGAGGGCCTGCTCCGCCACTGCACCGACGCCGAGGTCGATCGCAACTACGTCGACACCCACGGCCAGTCCGCCGTCGGGTTCGCCTTCACCTACCTCCTCGGCTTCACCCTCCTGCCCAGGCTCAAGAACATCGGCGCCCAGCGCCTCTACCGCCCCGACGCCGACACCGACAGCTACCGCAATTTGGGCCCGGTCGCCACCCGGGCGATCCGCTGGGACCTGATCGCCCAGCAGTACGACCAGATGGTCAAGTACGCCACCGCCCTTCGCCTCGGCACCGCCGAAGCCGAAGCCATCCTCCGCCGTTTCACCCGGCCCGGCCCCCAGCACCCCACCTACGCCGCCCTGATGGAGCTGGGCCGGGCCGTGAGGACCATCTTCGTCGCCGACTACCTGCGCCTCGTCGCCCTCAGGCGGGAGATCCACGAGGGCCTGCAAGTGGTCGAGAACTGGAACAGCGCCAATGGGGTCATCTGCTACGGCAAGGCCAGCGAGCTGACCGGAGCCGACCGCGAGGACCAAGAGGTCACCATGCTGGCCCTCCACCTTCTCCAGTCGGCTCTGGTGCTCATCAACACGATCTTCCTCCAACGCGTCCTTGCCGAGCCCGAGTGGGCTGATCGGCTCACCGACGAGGACCGCCGAGCCCTCACCCCGCTGTTCTGGACCCACGTCAACCCCTACGGCTCGTTCTCCTTGCAGATGGACCGCCACCTCGACCTCGGACTGCCCGCAGCCTCAACCCGGCCATGACCGACGACCGTCTCCTTCCCTGCGTGGAGTCTCGGATCGAGTCCCACCCGGTCACGGCGGACAGAGCGGACGACCTCGTCCAGTTCTCCGAGCAACATGGCAAGTTCCGTTACTGCTCCTGCATGCGCTGGCGGATGACGAGCACGGAGTACAAGCGTTCCACCAAGGAGACCCGAGTAGCCACCCTCGAATACCTGGTTAGGCATGGCGCACCGGTAGGAGTCCTGGCCTACCTGGGCGGTGAACCAGTCGGCTGGTGCTCCATCGCCCCTCGCGAGACGTACGGAGCCCTGGAGCGCTTTCGGGCACTGCCCAGGATTGATGACCAGCCGGTGTGGTCAGTGGTCTGCTTCTTCGTTGACCGCCGGGTCCGCAAGGCAGGCGTGACGCGCGTTCTCTTGCGGGCGGCCGTCGAGTATGCCCAGTCACGAGGCGCCCAAGTAGTCGAGGGCTACCCGGTCGAGCCTGGTCCTCGCCTCTACACCTACATGGGGTCGCCGTCGACGTTTCGAGAAGCAGGGTTCACCGACGTCACCCCTCCTGGCCAAGCCAGGAGGGTTATGCGCCTCCCTGGCCCCGAGGAAACGACGCGATGACCGCGTCGAGCGACCAGGCCAGCAGTCTCACCCAGCCAAGGCGGACCCCGGCCAGGCAGAAGGCCCGTCAGCTCGCCAAGCACCTCCGAGCGGAGCGGCCCGACTACATCTACCTCAAGGAGGTGTTCCGCCACCTGCGCGCCGAGCTCGACGTGGAAGTCCAACGCGAAGCCAAGCGCCTGCCCTACGTGCCCACCGAGGACGAGATCCGCCGCTACTACCAGACCGTGTGGACCGAGCGCCGCGGCAGTGATGTCGTGCTCATCAAGACGCTGCTCTACACCGGGGTTCGTGTCGCCGAGCTGGTCGCCATCCGCCTCGACGACGTCGACCTCGATGCCTGCCGCATCCGCGTCACCCAGGGCAAGGGCAACAAGGACCGGGTGGTCCCGTTCCCCACCTCGTTCAAGGAGACCCTCGGCCTGCACATGGACGCCATGCGGCACCGGGGCGCGGTCCACCTCTTCGAGTCCAGCTGGAAGAAGCCCTACAGCACCCGCGGCGTGCGGGCCATGTTGACCCGCTACGCCAACCTCGCCGGCATCGCCCACCCCATCTCCCCCCACCGGCTACGTCACTTCCTCTTCACCTGGCTCAAGACCCAAGGCATCGACGACGCCCTCATCCAGCCCTACAGCGGCCACGCAAGCCGGCAATCCCTCGAGATCTACTCCAGGATCGCTCTCGCCGACGCCCAACAGAGCTACGACCAGGTCATTGACCGCTTCCCTGTGTAGCTGACCCTTCTACCTTGCGGCTGGGGACAGCTTCGGGAGAACTGGGCCCTGTGCGACAGCGCCGGGGCCTGATAACATCGGTGTTATAGTGCCGTGCGGTGTGGACCTACCGCTACCTGGACGGAGCCGAGGACGAACGGAACGCACTGGTGTCGAGAGAGAAGGCTGCGCTCATCAACGCCGAGGCCAAGCTGGCAATGTTCGGGCCAGCGCTGCCGTACCCGCACAGCAGCGCTGTAAGGGGCGCCGACCGGCTTCGGGAGCTTCGTCCTCGCGGCGGGCGCAGCCCGTGGCGAGCGCTGTACCGCCAAGTCGGAGACGAGTTCGTCGTGGCCGCCGTCGGTCCGGAGGCGGAAGTCGATCCGCGTGGGTTCGCGGCTGCATGCCGCCGGGCGGAGGCTCGGCTGGCCGAGATGGAGGGTCAGAAGAGATGAGGAAGCTATCGGAGTTGAAGACCGGGGAAGAACTAGCGGCCGAGGACCGGAGGGACCCAGAGGTCGCTGCAGAGCTGGAGCGCACGGCTGTGGCCAATCAGCTCGCCATCTTGGTCATCCAGTACCGAGTGGACCACGGGCTGACCCAGACTGCTCTCGCCCGCCAGCTGGGCATGAAGCAACCTGCTGTCGCCCGCCTGGAGAGTGGCGACCACGAGCCCTCGCTGGCCACGCTGGCCCGGCTGTCCCGCCAGCTGGGCATCAACCTTCGCCTTGACGTTGCGCCCGACTCCATGGTGCTCATCTCCGCTTG
>JAMDDF010000148.1:0-621 GCA_023489205.1 Actinomycetota bacterium
TGTCAACTACGAGGGCTACGCGCCTTGTGGAGTGGCGGTGATAGTCGAGTGCCTGACTGACAACCGCAACCGCGCGAGTGCAGAGATACGTGCCATTTTCACAAAAAATGGGGGTTCGATGGCTGAACCTGGTGCCGTGTCCTGGCAGTTCGAGCGAAAAGGTGTGCTTAACGTGGCAAAGGGCGCTGACGTGGACGAGGATGAGCTCACCCTCGTAGCGGCCGACGCTGGGGCAGAGGACGTGCGTGACAGTGGGGACAGCTGGGAGGTTGTCACGCCACCATCGGCACTTACGCCAGTGCGCTTGGCTATCGAGTCTAAGGGCTGGCGTGTCGAAAACGCCGAACTCACCATGCACCCCTCCCAGACTGTCCCAATACAAACCGAAGGCGATGCCCGCAAGGTCCTTAGGTTGATCGACTTGCTGGACGAGCACGACGACGTGCAAAACGTCTATGCGAATTTTGACATCCCCGACTCGGTGCTGGAGCTTGCCGCTATCTGAGCTCGGCAGAGCCAACATAGCGGGGTCCACCACTTTGGCTACCCATGGTGCTAAGGTCACGAACTAATGTTCGTGCTCGGTATAGACCCGGGCCTGTCGCGTTGCGGCTCCGGTGC
>JAMDDF010000148.1:674-9079 GCA_023489205.1 Actinomycetota bacterium
ATGGTGGCGTGACAACCTCCCAGCTGAGGCCTTGGAAAAGCGCTTGGCGCAGCTTTATAAGGACCTGCGCCAGCTCCTTCAACGTCTCTCGCCTGACGTAGTCGTAGTCGAGCGGGTGCTTTTCCAAGCTAACGCTAGGACCGCCATGTCGGTCGGGCAGGCGAGCGGGCTGGCGCTCGCGGCAGCGGGCGAAGCTGGGGTGGCCGTCGTCCAGTACAGCCCCAATGAGGTGAAGCAAGCTGTTACTGGCTGGGGCAATGCCGGCAAGGCGCAGGTCCAGCGCATGGTCCAAGCGCTCCTCGACCTCCCCGAGAGGCCCTCTCCCCCAGACCGGGCTGATGCGCTAGCTCTTGCGCTCTGCCACCTGGCTAGCGCCCCGCTGGCCAGGGCGGCTGCCAAGGCCATCGCGGCAGGTAGGGCGCGGTGATCGGGTCGCTGCGGGGCACGCTGGTCGAGCGGGTGCTGCGTTCTGAGCACCAGGCGGAGCTACTCGTGGAGGCTGGCGGGGTCGGCTACCGGGTGTTCGTCCCGGCAGGTGCCGTGCCCAGCGCAGGAGAGCCTGGTGGGCTTTGCTTCCTCTGGGTCCATACCCATGTGCGCGAGGATGCCCTGGCTCTTTACGGTTTTGCCTCAAGGCAAGAGCGTGATTGTTTCGAGCTCTTGTTAGGGGCGCGTGGAGTTGGGCCAGCCGTAGCCCTCGCAATGCTCTCAGTGCTGACGCCGGCCGTTTTGCGCAGGGCGGTGCTCGAGGGGGACGCTGACGCCTTGACGCTCGTGCCCGGTATAGGTAACAAGACGGCGGCTCGGCTCGTGCTCGAGCTAGCCCCGCGGTTTGAGGCTGCACCATGGGTGGGCACTGGCGGCGACGAGGCAGGGGCCGAGGAGGTCTTTGGCGAGCCTGCAGCGGGAGCCCGGATTTCCGGCGGGGGGGCGTCAGCGCCGGCCAGTGCCAACGGGGCCGGGGAGGGTGCGCCCCACGAGGCGAGCGGCGCCGACCGCGCTATGCGGCGCGAGGAGGTCAAGGCCGCGCTGACGTCGCTCGGCTACAGTGCCGACGAGGTGAGGGCGGCGCTCGCAAGGCTGCCTTTGGAAGGGCAGGTTGAGGACCTCCTGCGGCACGCGCTCCAAGAGCTGGCTGGTTGCCGGTGAGCTCTGCAGGTGACGGCGAAGCCCGCCTCTTGGCGCCAGCTGCCGGCCCAGCGGAAGAAGCAGAGGAGCTGACGCTCCGGCCCCGGCGGCTGTCGGAGTTCGTTGGCCAGGCCCAGCTAAAAGAGCACCTTTCAATAATGCTTGAGGCGGCACGCCGGCGCGGCGAGGCCGTCGATCACATGCTGTTCGCCGGGCCACCTGGGCTCGGCAAGACCTCCCTAGCTGGCATAGTGGCCAACGAGATGCAGGCGGGCTTCCGGGTGACCTCGGGGCCTGCGCTTGTCCGCGCAGGGGACTTGGCGGCACTTCTTACCAACCTTTCCGAAGGTGACGTCCTCTTCGTGGACGAGATCCATCGCCTTGCTAGGCCCGTAGAGGAGATCCTCTACCCAGCGATGGAGGATTTCCAGCTCGACGTCGTGCTTGGGAAGGGGCCGGCAGCGAGGTCGTTGCGCCTTGACCTGCCCCGTTTCACCCTTGTTGGGGCGACCACGCGCACTGGCCTTATAACTGGGCCACTTCGCGACCGCTTCGGCCTCGTGGCGCGCCTGGACTACTACGAGGTGGGCGAGCTCGAGATGATCGTCCGTCGCTCAGCTGGTCTACTCGGGGCCCGGCTCGACCAAGGTGGGGGGGCGGAAATATCCAAGCGCTCGCGTGGCACGCCACGCCTTGCGAACAGGCTCCTAAAGCGCGTGCGCGACTATGCAGAGGTCCGCGGGGACGGCATGATCGACCAGAAGGTGGCCATGGCAGGCCTTGAGCTTTTTCAAGTTGACGAGCTCGGCCTCGACAAGGTTGACCGGGCAATATTGGAAGCAACCTGCGCACGCTTTGGAGGTGGCCCGGTTGGGCTCAGCACGTTGGCCGTGGCGGTGGGCGAAGCGCCCGAGACCCTGGAGGACGTCTATGAGCCTTTCTTGCTCCAGCTGGGGATGCTGATGCGGACACCTCGGGGACGGGTTGCGACGCCATTGGCATTTGAGCACCTTGGCTTGCCCGCTCCGGCGTTGCCCGGTGGTGCCCCCGCCGCCGGTGACCCAGCGCTCAGCCTGTGGGGCTAGCGGATGCCGCTACGATTTGCGCGCGAGCATGGAAGTTCCTGACTACGACCTCCCCGCGGAGGCAATAGCGCAGTCACCGGCCGAGCCGCGCGACACAGCGCGCCTGCTCAACGCTCTCAGCCAGCCGCCCGAGCACCTTCGCGTTAGCGACCTGCCCCGCTTGGTCGGCGAGGGAGACGTCTTGGTGGTCAACACGTCCCGGGTAGTGCCGGCTCGCCTCTTGTTGCACAAACGGACCGGCGGTGCAGCCGAGGTACTCCTGCTCGAGACGCTGCCGGGGCATGGCGCCTGGGAGGCTATGGTGCGGCCTGGACGCCGCCTGCCGCCGGGGACCGTCTTGTGGGCTTCGCCGGTGGGCGTGGACAGCTGCGGAGCCAGAGCTGGCGTAGGGGCCGGCGAACTGGCTCCGGCCGCGCCCGATGCCTGGGTGCCCGTGGTGGAGGTTGGAGAGCGGTTGCCGGGCGGCACGCGGCAGGTGAGGAGCCTCGTCGAGGACCTCTCCGGTTACGGCGAGCTCGCTCTGCCCCCCTACATCCACCAACGCTTGGCGGACCCCGAGCGCTACCAGACCGTCTACTCAGACCGCCCGGGTAGCGTTGCCGCGCCTACGGCAGGGTTGCACCTGACCCCAGAGGTCCTGGCGGCTTGCCGGGCTCGCGGTGCCAAGGTTGTGGCGCTGGACCTGGCCGTCGGCCCAGGGACGTTCAAGCCGATCAAGACGGGCCAGGTCGAGGACCACGAGATGCATGCGGAGCGCTACTTCGTGCCAGAGGTCACCTGGGAGGCGTGCCAGGAGGCCAAGCGTCGTAATGGGCGCGTTATAGCAGTGGGCACAACGAGCGTCCGGGCCTTGGAGTCGGCCGCCTCCACCGGTGCCCTTGAGGGCAGGACCGAGCTCTTCATCCGTCCCGGGCACCTTTTCTCGGTCGTAGACGTCCTCATGACGAACTTCCACCAGCCAAGGAGCACCCTGTTGGTGCTGTTGGAGGCCTTCGCTGGCCCCCGCTGGCGTGATCTCTACGCCAGCGCGTTGGCCGAGGGCTACCGCTTTTTGTCCTTCGGCGACGCGATGATCGTTGCGAGCGGTGTTCGAGCTGCAAGCCGCTGACGGCGCGGCCCGGGCGGGCTTCGTGGCTACGCCGAGGGGCGGCTTCGCGACCCCCTGCTTTATGCCGGTCGGCTCGCGAGGGGTCCTCAGGCTGCTAGCAGCAGATGACCTCGACCGGTTGGGCGCCGAGGTCGTGCTGGCCAATACCTACCACTTGATGTTGCGCCCCGGCGCAGAGGTTGTCCAAGCGCTCGGGGGCTTGCACGGCTTCTCGGGCTGGCAGGGGCACTTCCTCACCGACTCCGGTGGCTACCAGGTGATGTCGCTTCCCAGCTCCGTGGACGAGGTCGGAGTGCAGTTCCGCTCGGCCTACGACGGCTCAGTTCATATGCTCACGCCCGAGGGGGCTGTCCAGGCCCAAAAGGCCCTCGGGTCCGATATCGCGATGGTGCTGGACGTGTGCGTCGGGCTTCCTGCCCAGCGCGGGGCCATCGAGGAAGCTGGCCAGCGCACGCTCGCCTGGGCAGAGCGCTCCCTCGCCGCCCACGGCGTAGCTGACCAGCTCCTTTTTGGGATCGTGCAGGGCGGCACGGAGCCAGACCTTCGTGAGGCGTACGCGGGGCGTCTAGGGTCGATGCCCTTCGACGGTTATGGGATCGGGGGGTTGTCCGTCGGGGAGTCGCCAGCTGAGACGCTGGGTGCGCTGTCAGCTGCTCTTGGCGCCTTGCCGGCCGGGAAGCCGCGTTACCTGATGGGTGTCGGCGACCCCTACCTTCTCGTACGGGCTATCGGCATGGGGGTCGACATGTTCGACTGCGTGTTGCCGACCCGCCTTGGGCGCCACGGCACGGCTCTCACCGGCGCCGGTAGGGTCGCCGTCAAGGCCGCTCGTTTTACGACCGACAGCGGCCCCGTGGACCCGACCTGTGGGTGCCCGGTGTGCCGGCGCTACAGCCGGGGCTACCTGCGGCACCTGTTCAACGTGGGAGAGCCCAGCGCCGGCAGGTTGCTCAGCTTGCACAACCTGGCTTGGCTGTTGGCGCTGGTGAGGCGGGCGCGTGAGGCTGTGTTCGCTGGCACATTGGCGGAGTTGGAGGCCGACATCGCTGAGCGCTGGGCCCCTCGAGGGGGCGCGATTCACAGTGCGCGCCCCGGGCGGCTAGTCTGAACCTGCTTATGTCAGGCTCCCGAGCCCAGGGGCCAAGCTAGTGTTGCGGTGCCCAGACGGCACGGAGTAATAAATGCACCCATTAATCGGCAGGCCCTTGTTGCTCGCTGTTGCGAGCGCGGCCAGCAAAACTACAACGACTACCAAGTCCTCCTCGGGTGGCGGGTCTGAGTTCCTGCTCGTCATCATCGTCCTGTTTGCCCTGCTCTACTTCCTTCTGATCCGTCCCAACCAGCGTCGCAGGATGCAGGCGGTACGCCAGAGCCGGACCTTTGGCGTGGGCGACGAGGTGGTGGCAGGCGGCATGATGGGCCGGGTTGCTCGCCTCGGTGACGAAGAGGTGGACGTCGAGGTCTCCGACGGCGTCGTGATCTCGTTCGTACCTCAAGCCGTGCAGCTTCGCTCTGCGTACCAGGCCAACCAGCAGCGCCGCAGCGGTGGCCTTTTCGGTGGGGGCGCAGGGGCCTACGGCGGTTCTGCTGCCACCGGGCGAAACGGCGCTGGTGCAGGTGCAGGCATGCCTTCCAGCGGGCCCTCCAGCGGCAGCGTCTTTGCCAACTCTGGCGCTGAGAGCGAGGGCGACGACGGCTTTACCCCTGCGGAGCCCACCCCCGACGACGAGGGGGCCGAGGCATCTTGGTCGTCGGCTGGCACAGAGGCAACTGTGCCAGGGGAGGGGGCCCAACCCCAAGGAGCCCCAGAGGCAACTGGTGAGGTCTGGCCTGGTACTGCCGAGAGCGAGGCGCCTGCTAGACGCGCCGCGACCTCTGGGCGCCGGCGCTCGGGCGGGGGCAGCGCGTCCGGCGGGGCCGGCCGGGGGGCTTAGGTAGGAGCGAGCGCCAACGTGAACCCCAGGACACTTCTGTGGTCCCTGTCCCTTATCCTTGTCATTGCGGTCGCGTCGGTCGGGGCAACCTTCCTCGCAGGGAAGGCTCCCTTGCTCGGGTTGGACCTAAAGGGCGGCGTCGAGGTCGTCCTCCAGCCCCAGACTAAGAACACCGCTTCGACCACCCTCGACGAGGCTGTCACCATAATCAATAACCGGGTCAACGGGTACGGCATCTCCAATGCCTCGGTCACCAAGCAGGGAAGCGACATCGTGATCGAGCTCCCCGGCGCCAAAAACGACACCCAGGTCCTAAAAGAGCTCGGCCAGACCGCCCAGCTGTTCTTCCGGCCAGTCGAGTGCGTTATAGCCCCCTACATACCGCCGGCCACGTCCAAGGCCCCGGCCAAGACCACGACCGGCACTACGACCCCCACGACCGCCCCCCCCAAGACCGCCCCCCCCAAGACCAAGGGGGGCGCTGGCCACCGCAAGGCTGCTAAAGCCGCCCTTGGAGCGCCTGGGGCGCAGCTGGACTCGGCTGTGCGGTATGTCGCCGCCCGGGCCAGTGCCACGAAGCCTGCCACTGGCAAGGTCTCCGCGACCACGACGACAGTGCCTAGCACCACCACCACGACCACGCTTAGTGACCACATCTGCAGCTTGACCACATCCCAGCAGCAGTCGTACATGCCACCCCACGGCGACGC
Organism: Actinomycetota bacterium; assembly: GCA_023489205.1. The sequence continues at coordinate 6,640 of JAMDDF010000148.1, forward strand.
TCATGGGCTCACGCCGGCCGATTGGGACAACGCTGGGTCGACCGTGGTGCTGCCTTATTACTACGACTTCGTGAAGGGCCAGTACAAGTCTGACGCGCGCTACGTGCTAGGCCCAGCGCAGATGACTGGCGGCATCGTGAAAAGTGCCGCTGCCAACTTGAACTCTTCCACGGGCGAGTGGGAAGTCGACCTCAGCTTCACGGGGAAGGGCTCACGGGAGTTCAATAATTACGCCGCCTCCTACTACAGCTGCTACCGCCAAGACCCGAGCAACCCGCCTGTTGCCGTGCAGTGCCCCCCCTACGGGGCGCTCCAGGCCATCGAGTTGGACGGCGTCATCCAGTCCGCACCTGCCATAGAAGCGAGCTCCTACAACGGGGCGGCGACGATCAGCGGCTCCAGCACCAACCCCTTTACCTCCAAGCAGGCCCAGAGCCTGGCCAATGCGCTCACCTACGGCTCATTGCCGGTCCGCCTGGTCACCCAGACGATCGACAACGTGTCGCCCACCATCGGGACCCAGTCATTGCGGGCAGGGGCGATCGCCGGCGCCGTGGCAGTGCTGCTGGTGATCCTCTACCTGGTTGGCTACTACCGGGCGCTCGGGCTCATCGTTGTGCTCGGGATCTGTGTCTCGGGGGCGCTGATCTATGCGATAACCACCCTGCTCAGCGCGACCTCGAACCTCGCTCTCACGCTGTCAGGCGTGATCGGCGTGATAGGGTCGGTGGGCGTAACGGCCGACTCCTGTGTCATCTACTTTGAACGCTTGAAGGAGGACATCCGCTCCGGGCGCACCGTGCGCACGTCGGTGGAGCGCAGCTTTAGCAGGGCGTTCCGCACGATCCTGGCCGCCGACTTCTCCTCGTTTATCGCCGCGCTCATCCTCTACGCTCTGACCGTGGGTGACGTGCGGGGTTTTGCCTTCTTCCTCGGGCTCGCCACGCTCCTCAATATCGTGACAACATATTTCTTCACGAGGCCGCTCGTGATCCTGATAGGCCGCCGCTCGGTGGGCGAGGGCGGGGTCCTCGGCGTGGGTAGGGGCCTCGGAGCGCGCCGGATCTTTGGGGCGGCGGGTGCTGGCGGGGGAGGTAGCTAGATGCCTAGCCAACGTGGTAACAGCCAACGTAGCCGCAGGGTCCGTGCCCCTGTGGGTGCCCCAGTTCCCGGCGACGAACAGCCTCGGGGGAGCGCCTTCGCTCGCCTATACCGTGGCGAGACCAATTTCGACTTCATCAACCGGTGGAAGTACTGGTTCGCACTTTCGGGCACAGTGATCGCGGTCGGGCTGGTCGCATTGGCGATCGGCGGGCTCAACTTCAGCATCGACTTCAAGGGTGGCACTCAGTGGGAGGTCCCGACTGCCGCTTCAGTCACCACGGTCAGGTCCAAGCTTTACGCGATCAACCCGGCGCTCGACAAGTCCACCATCACCGAGCTCACGAGCAGGACGACGGGCAAAAAGGAGATAGCGGTCGAGGCGCCGTCCTCCCTAGCCAGCGATTCTCACCTCGTCAACCAAGTGACCGATGAGCTGGCCAAGCTCGCGAGGGTATCGGTCGACAAGGTCAACCTGACCGCGGTCGGGCCTTCTTGGGGCAGCGTCATCACAAAAAAGGCGGTCGAGGCGGTCATTGTCTTCGTGGTGCTGATCGTCTTGGCTATGTCTCTCTACTTCGAGACCAAGATGGCTTTCGCTGCTTTTGCGGCGCTCGTGCACGACATGGCGGTGACGGTCGGTATTTACGCGCTGTCAGGGTTCCAAGTGAGCCCAGACACGGTGATCGCCTTCCTAACCGTGCTTGGTTACAGTCTCTACGACACGATCGTGGTCTTCGACAAAGTGAAAGAAAACACGCGCGGGCTGGCCTCGACTAACCGCGTCACCTACACAGACGTCGTAAACCTCTCGATGAACCAGGTATTAGCGCGCTCGATCAACACCTCCTTCGTCTCTGTCGTGCCGGTCTTTTGCATCTTAGTGATCGGTTCGTGGATCCTTGGGGCCTCAGCGCTCAACGACTTTGGCCTTGCGCTGTTCATTGGGCTCATGAGCGGGGCTTATTCCTCGATATTCATTGCCTCGCCCGTGCTTGCGCTGTTGAAAGAGCGCGAGCCTCGCTACGTGGAAATTCGCCGTCGCCTCGCCGCCTACCCACAGTCGCGCCAGGTGCTGACGGCCGCTTCGGTGTCGGGTGGCATGGTCGTGGGGGCCAGGTCGGCGCGCCCAAGTCGCACTGAGCCGGCGTCGCCGTCGCCGGCATATGCCGGTGCAGGGTCGAGCGCGCGCACTGGCGGGGGCCTCGGGCGGGGCGGGGGTGCCGGCAGTGACGACATGGCAGGGGTCGAGGGCGTGGCCGGCGATGACCTAGGTGCTGGCAGCGGTACTGCGACGGCTTCGGGCGAGCTGGACGAGCACGGCTCCGGCAACGGGCAC
>JAMDDF010000128.1 GCA_023489205.1 Actinomycetota bacterium
TCGCGAACGCGGTTTCGATCACCCGCAGGCCGGCGGGGATCGCCTCGTCTGAGAGGGGCCTTCCCGCGGCCTCGGCGAGGGTGCGCAAGACACTGGCTGCCAGCAGCTGGCTCCGAACGTCTCCCCTGGCAGCACGTGCGCCAAGCTCGAGCAAGATCGGCATGGCGCGCGCGATGTGCCTCCCGAAGACCAAGGCCGTCTTAGCCGGGTCGCTCGCCAGGCCTTCGGGGCCGCCTAGGTCGGCCACGGCCTTGGCAAAGCCCTGCGCCGTTTCTCGGCAAAGGTTTTCGACCACCGCAGTGAACAGGGCTTCTTTGGAGGGGAAGTACCTATAGACGCTCCCCTTGGCGACGCCCGCAGCGGTGGCGATCTCGCTCACGCTGACCGAGGCGTAGCCGCGTGGCTCAGAGAACAGACGGAACGCCGCCTCAACGAGGCGCACCTCGGGCCCTTGAGGGCTCGCGAGCGGGAGGAGCTGCTGGTTGCCCTCGAGCAGCGCAGGTAGCACAGACTTGATCTGGCGGAGCGACAGGCCTCGTTGTTCGCGCAGTTCCCGGATGAGGCGAAGGGCGCGCACATGCACTTCTCGGTAGCTAAAGCGGCCTTGGCCTGCTGGCTTGAGCCGAGGGAGCAAGCCGAGGCGGCGGTAGTGGTGGACGGTGCTCGCAGGGACTCCCGAGAGAGCCACGACCCTCCCAAGGGTCATGTCGTCAGCCGTAGTCACCCCGTCGATGGCTCCCTGCTCGTGGGCACCGCCCTCGTCGCCATCCCGCTCAAGCACCGTAGCGTGTCGCTTCATATGGCCTTGTCTCCATGAGGGCTGCTCGCTCGCAACCATTAGACCACCTTGCGCAACACCCATTGCTTCAACCTCCCGTAGGGCGGGTACATGAGGGGGACCTCGGCGCCAGCTGGCTTGCGCAGGACAGCCTTTTGGTGGCTGAACGTGTCGAAACCGGCCTTCGCGTGGTAGGCGCCCATGCCGCTTGCCCCGACTCCCCCGAAAGGCAGCCCGGGGACCGCGAGCTGGACCGCGTTGTGGTTGACGCACACGCCTCCCGATGAGCTTTCGCTGATCACACGCTCCTCAAGGTCGCGCTCACGGGCGTAGAGGTAGACGGCAAGGGGCTTGTCACGCTGGCGGATCTCGGCGAGGGCACTGGCGATGTTGTCACAGGTGAGCACGGGCAGCACCGGCCCGAAGATCTCCTCTTGCATAACCGGGTCGTCCCAGGAGACGCCAGCCAAGACCGTGGGCGCGACGTAACGCTCGCCGGCGAGCACCTCCCCCCCGAGCACGGTACGGGCCTTGGTGGCGTCGAGCATGCAAGCCAGCCGGTCGACGTGGGCTGCGTTGACGATGCGCCCGAAGTCTAAGGAAAGGCGAGGGTCTTCACCGTAAAAGCGGGTGAGCCAATGCCGGAGCTGTTCGAGCAGGGCACTTTCGGCCTCGCGTTCCACGACGACGTAGTCCACTGCGACGCAGGTCTGGCCGGCGTTTAGGAACTTCCCCCACGCGATCCGCCTTGCCGCCGACTTTATGTCTGCGCTCGCGGCAACAAGAGCGGGGTTCTTGCCCCCGAGCTCAAGGGTCACGGGCGTGAGATGGCGCGCCGCCGCGGCCATCACGAGGCGCCCCACCCGAGAACTGCCAGTAAAGAACACGTGGTCCCATTGCTGGGCAAGGAGTGCCTGGGCGACGTCTGGCCCCCCAAGGCAAAACCTGACAGCCTCGGCGTCTAGGTGCTCACGGGCGAGGCGGGCGAGCTCGGCGGCGGTTGAGGGTGCCAGCTCCGAGGGCTTGGCGACGACGGTGTTGCCGGCTGCCAGGGCTGAGGCTAGGGGGAGCACCACGCATCGGACCGGGTAGTTCCACGGCCCCAGCACGAGCACGGTGCCAAGGGGCTCAGCAACGACCTCGGCACGGCCCGGCCAGAGCTGCCAGGGCACCCGCACCCTCTTGGGTGCAGCCCAACGGCCAAGTTCGCGCGCCATTGACTCGATGTCCTTCCTCACGGCCGCGATGTCGGTGAGCCAGGCCTCCGTGGGCGGTTTGCCCATGTCCTCGCGCATCGCCTCGACGAGGCCACCGGCGCCTTGGCGAAGCATCCTCGCTAGCACCTGTAGTTGCTCGCGCCGCCAAGGGAGGGGCCGGGTGAACCCCGTGGCAAAGTTGCTCCTTAGCTCCGCCGCAAGGCCATGCGCGCAGCCGACGGCACCTGACGCCGGCGTGCCGCCCTCGGGCACGCCTGCTGGGTCCTGGGCCGGGCCACGAGCTGGGAGTTGCACGCTGGCCACGCTAGCGCTGGCCACGCTCGGCCAAACGGTTAGGTGCCTATTAGCATCATGGGCTTTGAGCGCCCCTCGACAGAGGGCCGTTCGGGACGCCCTGCTTGAGCGTGGTCGTCCAAGCGCTCCCTGACCGGCGAGCAGCTAGTGGCGGATGCCCAGCTCCTCGATACGCGTGCGCATCGACGCTTCGTCGCGTTCGAACACCCGTGCGAGGGCCCGCACGTCTTCGGCACGGATCGTTATGAGCCGGCCGTTGAAGTCGCCGCGCTGGATCTGTATTTGGCCTATGTACTTCCTGATCACTTCGCGCTCAGGCGCCTCCAAGCGCTCCAGGCGGGACAAGTCGATAGTGATAGACCCTGCAGGTGGGCTCGTCGCAGAACTCTCGATCCCGTAGTCGCCCTCAGGCGCCACTTTGGGGAGCAACTGGTCGACCGGGACCCCGTAGAGGTTTGCCAGGCGCTGTAGGCGAAGGACTGAGATGATCCTTTCCCCCCGTTCGTAGGCACCTAGCACGGAGGCCTTGAACTCCCGGCTGGACTGTTCTTCGACCGCTTGCAGGGACAGCCCTTGCTGGCGGCGTATGTTGCGCAACCTCTCGCCCACCTGGCGGGCGTAGGCAGGAGTCATCTCCTCGGCCATGGTCATTGTCGCACTTTCATCTCTTTTAGCCCCACCCAAGTGCTCACTGACTGCGTCATTGGACTGATCTGCTTGCTACTTTCAATGGGGCCCGGCTTGTACAGCACTTAGAGTAGCCAAAACCCGGCACGCAAAGTAGCGAGCCCAACTGGGATCTTGCAAAAAAACGCCCTAAGCGCTGTAGTGGCTTCGGTGCGTGCTGTCAGCTTCCTCCGCCACCACAAAATGGTGCCCGATGAGCGACAGCGTGTCGCCTCCTTTTAGCAAAGCTGGCCGGTAGGTGGGCCTGTCGTCGCTAGTGTCCAGCACCACTTGCCAAGGCCCGCCCCACTGAGGGCCTGGGAGGCAAAACTCGAGCGGTCGCTCCCAACCGTTGAGGGCAAGGTAAAACGAGGTGTCGACCGACAGCCGGCCATGCCTATCCCTATCGGGGTTGGCCGAGCCGTTGACGAGGATGCCTAGCGACTTGGCATAGCCGACTCCCCAGTCCCCGTCGTTCATGGGCTCCCCGTCGGGCCGGAACCAACCGATCTCCACTTTTTCTGGGCTGGTCACGACTTGGCGGAGCGAGCGTCCTTGGTAAAAGCGCCGGCGATGGAACACCGGGTGCTGCCTGCGGATCTCGAAAGCCGCCCGCGCCCAGTCAAGGAGGTCTTCGTCGACGTTGTCCCAGTCGTACCAAGACATCTCGTTGTCCTGGCAGTAGGCGTTGTTGTTGCCCCTCTGCGTGCGACCGATCTCGTCGCCTCCCAAAAGCATTGGCACACCTAGCGACAACGCCAGGGTGGCGAGGAAGTTGCGGGCTTGGCGCCGACGGAGCGCCAGGACTGCTTGGTCGTCGGTCGGGCCCTCTACGCCGCAGTTCCACGAGCGGTTGTCGTCTGTGCCATCGGTGTTTGCTTGGCCGTTGGCCTCGTTGTGCTTCTCGTTGTAGCTGACCAGGTCGGCGAGCGTGAAGCCATCGTGCGCGGTCACGAAGTTGACGCTTGCCCACGGCCGGCGCCCTGAGCTCATCGTCGTAGTCGCGCACCGAGTCGCGGAAACGGCCGTTCCACTCCGACCACAAGACAGGGAAGTTCCCCACCTGGTAGCCACCGCTACCCAGGTCCCAGGGTTCGGCAATGAGCTTTATTTGGCTTATAACCGGGTCCTGGTGGATCAGGTCAAAAAAGGCCGAAAGCCTGTCGACCTCGTGGAACTGGCGGGCAAGGCTGGCAGCAAGGTCGAAGCGGAAGCCGTCCACGTGCATCTCAAGCACCCAATAGCGAAGCGAGTCCATGAGGAGCTGGAGTGTCTGAGGGTTGCTCACGTTGAGCGAGTTCCCTGTCCCCGTGGTATCGGTGTAAAAGCGCGGTGAGGCGCTGTCCAGACGGTAGTAAGCAGGGTTGTCAAGCCCCCGGAACGACAGCGTGGGGCCGAGGCGGTTGCCCTCAGCGGTGTGGTTGTATACGACGTCGAGTATTACTTCGATGCCCGCCGCGTGCAGGGCACGCACCATTGCCTTGAACTCGTTCACGACTCGTTGACCCGGGCGCGCGGAGTACTCGTTGTGGGGCGCGAAAAAGCCGATCGAATTGTAGCCCCAGTAGTTGCGAAGGCCCCGTTTTACCAACTCGTGGTCGTGCACAAACTGGTGCACCGGCATTAGCTCAAGCGCCGTGACCCCGAGGCGATGGAAATGTTCGATCATTTCGGGGTGGGCCACACCGGCGTAAGTCCCGCGCAGCGCCGGCGGTACTGCTGGGTGCTTCCAGGTGAGCCCGCGGACGTGGGTTTCGTAGATGACGGTGTCGTGCCACGGGGTCCTCGGCCGGCGGTCGTCTGCCCAGTCAAAGGCGGTGTCGGCCACGATGCACTTGGGCATGTAAGGTGCCGAGTCCGAAGCGTCTGGGATGCGGTCGTCCTGGGTAGCGAGCGCGTAAGCGTATACCTCTGGGCCCCAGCGGACCTCGCCGGCCATGGCCTTCGCGTAGGGGTCGAGGAGCAGCTTGTGCGGGTTGGCCCTTTGGCCATGTTCGGGGTCGTAGGGCCCGTGCACCCGATAGCCATAGAGCTGGCCGGGCTCTGCCTGTTCTAGGTAGCCGTGCCAGACATAAGCATCGACTTCTGGGAGCGGGTAGCGAGTCTCGGTACCGTCAGCGTCGAAGAGGCAGAGCTCTACCATCTCCGCGCTCTGGGAAAATACAGCGAAGTTCGTCCCCGAACCGTCCCAGGTGGCCCCGAGGGGGTACGGGTCTCCGGGGCTGATGCTTGCTGGGGGGTCGTACGGTCCGTCGTAGGCCATGACGGGAAGGCTAACCTCCGAGCGCGCGTGAATTCGCTCGGGAGTGCTGCGCGCCCGTGGTGGGGCGGTCGTCACCCCCACCAGAACGCAGACGCGATGACCACATAGAGAGCTACCAGCGAGACACCTTCCAACCAGGAGTACTCTCCGTCGTAAATAACGATGGTGACAGCCAAAGTGGCGATCGCTAGCGCAGCCACGAGCATCGGCTTGAAGACGAGCACAAGTGGTGCAGGCCCGAGCGCGGGGCTGGCCAAGACAAGCACTGGGGTGAGCACAAGTGCGATCTGCAGGGGGCTGTTCAGGATCGTGCTGAGGGCATAGTCTGGGCGGGCCTTCCAGGCGAGCCAGACGCCAGCGGCATGCTCGACCGCGTTGGAGGCGACTGCGACGATGACAAGACCAGTAAAAACTGGTGAGATCCCTAGCGAGCGGGTTGCAGGTTCAAGGGCTGCCACGAACCATTTAGAGACGAGCGCAGATGCCCCGCTGGCGGCGATGAGCACGGCCAGGGGGAGCACTAGAGGCCAGTTCGGCCGTTGACGGCCTTGCCCGAGGTGCAGCCGGTGGCCCCCCTGAGTGGCCGCCGGCGCCTTGGCCTTATAGCCGCTGGCTGCTCCCTCCGCTCGTCGCCCCGGTCGTCCGCCGGAGCGCGCCGGCCCGCTCAAGAGCCAGAAAGGGATGCTGGCAAGGTACACGACGAGCAAGACCACCGCCGCCACGTCGGAAACGGCGCCGGCATGGCGTGCTACTGGTGTGTTAAGCCGCACGGCGAGGGTTGGTACGGCCATGGACGCCACGGCCAGGACCATGAGCGAGAGCGACATCCGGGGCGCCTCGGGCTCGAAGCTTTGGGTCCCGTGACGGGCCGCACCGAACGCGAACGCTACACCGAGCACCAATAAGAGGTTGCCAAGCACTGAGCCGATGAGCGCTGCCTCCACGACCCCCACGAGCCCCGCTCGCAACGCGAAGATCGAAAAGAGCAGTTCGGGAAGGTTCCCGAGGGTTGCCTGCAGCAGGCCGGTAGACCCAGGCCGCAGACAGGAGCCCATCTGGTCGAGGGCTTGTCCGACGAGGGCCGCGAGGGCTGCCATGGCAAGCCCAGAGATCGCAAAACGCACTACGTCGGGCGCGCCCGACGCGCTGGCAGCGCCGCTGGCGACGACCAAGGCTGCGCCGGCAGCGATGAAGCCACGCTGGGCAGTGGTGACGACGCCGCCTGGGCCGCTGTTCATAGTGCCCGTGGCCTCCTGCCAGGTTGGCACCCTTGCTTGGGTAGCGTCAGTAGCGCCGGCAAAGGTGAGGGCGCCCGCTTGTTGGGCGGTGCTGGCGTGGGCGGTGCTGGTTGATTGGGCGGTGGTTGATTGGGCGGTGGTTGATTGGGCGGCGTCGGCATGAGCGGGACAGGGGCGACCTTACCGGGTGGGGAAGACGCCGCTATGGGCCCAGGGGCCTTCGGGCCACCGTGTAGAGTGCCTGTCGCGCCTAAAAGCCGGGCGGCGTGGCCGAGTGGTCCAGGCAAGGGCCTGCAAAGCCCTCTACAGCGGTTCGATTCCGCTCGCCGCCTCAAGCATTCCTTTCCCCTAGACTGCAGGTCAGAGGCCATTTCCGGAGTGCCCGGGCCTGCCCGCCAGCGACCGCTGATGACCCCTGAAAACCCTTATTTCGCGCCCCAACCGCTCCCCGTACGCGCCCCGAGGGTCAGGAGGCCATCGCCGTGAGCTACATCCAGAAGCGCAACGGGAAGTACCGGGCCCGCTACCGCGACCCTCTCGGCCGGGTGACGTCGACCACCTTCGGCTACAAGGCGGACGCGCAGCGGTTCCTCGCCGAGATGGAGACGGACAAGCACCGGGGAGCTGGATCGACCCCCAACACGCCGAGGTGCCGCTTGCCCAGTGGTCCGTGGAGTTCCTTGCCCTCGCCCGCCGGCTGGCCCCGAGCACCCAGCAGACTTACCGGCGGGACCTGACGAAGTACGTGCTGCCTGCGCTCGGCGGCTGCCGGCTCGGTATCATCCCGCCCGACGCGATCGAGAACTGGCTCAACGACGAGCTCGAGGCCGGGATCGCGGCCAGCTCGGTGCACCGTCACTACCGCACGCTCCGGCGGGTACTCCATGTCGCCGTGGACAAGCAGAAGATCCTGTCCAATCCCTGCGACCGGGTCGAGCCGCCGCGCGTCCCCAAGCGGGAGATGTGCTTCCTCGACTGGGGGCAGGCGGTCGACCTGGCGGAAGCCCACAGCGACCGCTACCGGGCCCTGATCTACCTCGCCGTCGACTCCGGTATGCGCTGGAGCGAGCTGATCGGCCTCCGGCGTTCAAAGCTCGACCTCCGCGTCCGCAAGGTGCGCGTGACCGAGCAGCTGATCCGGCTGGACGCGGGGGAGTGGATGCGCAAGGAGCCCAAGACGCCGGCCTCGGTGCGGTCAATCACCCTGTCGTCTGTGACCGCCGAGATCTTGGCCCGCCACCTGGAGCGGTTCGCCTCGCCGGGTCCAGACGGACTCGTTTTCCCCAACGCGGCAGGGAACCCGATCGCCGCCGCGAGCTTCTGGAACAACCACTTCGCCCCTGCCCAGCGGGCATCGGGCGTATCGTGCAGGTTCCACGACCTCCGACATAGCAGTGTCGCCCTGGCGATAGCCGCGGGAGCCCATCCCAAAGCCATCCAAGCGCGTATGGGCCACTCGTCGATCAACGTCACTCTCGACCGATACGGCCATCTTTTCCCCGAACTGGACGAGGCGCTCGCCACCTCCTTTTCAGAGCAACTATCGGCTGCTCGCTCAAATCGAGAGTCACGGGTCGTGCATGCAGCAGCCTTCGGTGGGCGATGAAGCCCGTCCGCCTGGCCGTCAGCGGGGCGCAGGCTTGCGAGGGGCGACGTTCGGTCGTCGCGTTCTGGCGTCCCGTGGGTAGGACGATGCCCGGTTCCCACCCCAGCCGGCGCACACCGAGCCGTCGTTCCGCGACACCATGCAGCCGTCTAGACCAGTTCGTGCACTCCTTAAATGGGCGTTCGGATGAGCCCGGAGCTAGAGCGAGCGCCCTGGCAAGCGAGGCACCTAGGAGAGCCCCGGGCGCGCATGATGTAGGCCTCGGTCGCGCACCGGCCGCCATCTGGTGGCTAACCCGGAGATGAGCGGTCGCTCGCCACGTCGCCCCCTTTGTGGTGCCGCACCGCTTCGCGCAGTAGCCACTCGACTTGGGCGTTGACCGAGCGGAGGTCGGCGGCAGCCCATCGTTCCAGTTCGCGCCACAGCTCGGGGTCGACGCGCAAGAGGTACTGCTTGCGCTCGCTCACCCGGCCCTCACTGGTAGAGCGTGCCGGCGTTGACAACGGGGCTGACTTGTGACTCGCCGCAGAGCACGACCATGAGGTTGCTCACCATTGCCGCCTTCCGTTCCTCGTCCAGTTCGACGACCTGTCTTTCGCTGAGCAGGTGCAGGGCCTGGTCGACCATCCCGACGGCGCCCTGGACGATCTTTTGGCGGGCGGCGATGACCGCCTCGGCCTGCTGGCGGCGCAGCATCGCCTGGGCGATCTCGGGGGCATAGGCGAGGTGGGTGAGGCGAGCCTCGTCGA
>JAMDDF010000103.1:0-1280 GCA_023489205.1 Actinomycetota bacterium
CCGCACCGTCGCCTGCAGATGGGATCGGTCACCACGCCTGAGCTTCAATGGGGAGAGTCGCATGACCACAGCTAATCACATCACCGTAACTAACGCGAGGATGCACTAGTGTTCCGTCAGGCTGAAGCGCTCACTTTCCCGAGTTGATAGCCGCACAGTAGCCGGCCAGTCGCTCGAGGATCTGTTCGGCAGTCTTGTGCCAAACGAACGGTTTGGGGTCTTGGTTCCAGACTTCTACCCAAGCTCTTATGTCGGCAGCCAGTTCTTTCACGCTGCGGTGGGCGGAACGCTGGAGTTTCTTGGTCGTGAGAGCAGAGAACCACCTCTCGACCATGTTCATCCACGAGCCGTAGGTCGGCGTGAAGTGCAAGTGGAAGCGGCGGTGGCGCAAGAGCCATTTCTTTACTTTGGGGGTCTTATGGGCAGAGAGGTTGTCCAAGATGATGTGCACGTCCAGCTCGGCGGGGACGTTGCGGTCGATCAGGCCCAAAAAGGCCAGGAAGTCCTCGCTGGTGTGCTGGGCCCGGATGTCGGTTATCACCTTGCCGCTGGCCATGTCGAGGGCGGCGAACAGGTCGCAGGTGCCGTTGCGCTCGTAGTCGTGGGTGGCCCGGGCCGGGGTGGTGGGGAGCATGGGCAAGGTGGGAGCGGTACGGGTTATAGCTTGGATCTGGGGCTTTTCGTCCACCGCGAACACGGCCGCCGCCACCGGCGGCTCCATGTACAGCCCCACCAGGTCCCTTATCTTCTCCACCAGGTCGGGGTCGGGGGAGACCTTGAAGCTGTCCTCCCGCCACGGTTTGAGCCCGAACGCCTTCCAGATCTGGGCCACGGTCTCGTGGCTGATACCGTGCTTTTTGGCCAGGCCCCGGGTGGACCAGTGGGTGGCATCGGGCGGGGCGGACTCCAAGGTGTCCACCAAGACCGCCTCGATGATGTCGTCGCCCACGGTGCGGGCTGCCCCTGGCCGAGGAGCGTCGGTCAGCCCTTCGAGGCGGTCGACAGCAAAACGGTGCCGCCACTTGGAGACAGTCACCGGGTTTACCCTCAGCTCGGTGGCGACGTCCCGGTCTGTCCGTCCCTCTGCTGAAGCGAGCACGATCCTGGACCGCAGCGCCAGTGCTTGGGCGGAGGAGTGGCGCCGTGACCAGCGCCCGAGCGTCTCACGCTCGTCGTCGGACAGGGTGATCTGGACGGTAGGACGGCCAAAGCGTGCCATGTAGGGCTCCTTCTGTCAGGGGTTCTACCTGGCACAACGCGCCCAGACAAGGGTTAATTCC
>JAMDDF010000103.1:1290-5192 GCA_023489205.1 Actinomycetota bacterium
ACTCAGGGTCCCCTCCGCCTGCTCAAAAAAGCAAGACCCATGATCCTTCTGGTTCAGCGCGCCCAAAAGGAGCTCCGCAAGCTCCGCGCTGCCCTACTTGACAGGGCCGTTCCACATCAGCTTAGCTTTCCGCCTGGGTGACCGCAAGCGTTGCGAGCAGGTTCTTGGCCGCGTTCTCGTCCTGGTCGAACGGCACCTCGCACACTGGGCACCACATGGTAATTGACCGTGCCCCCGACTGGTCGAGGTGGGTGCCACAAGCGTTGTGCATTCTGGTCGTCCCCGCCGCCGGCGCGCTAATGAAGCGCACGCCTTCTCTTTTCGCAGTTGTTGCGAGTACGGACCGGAACAGTCCCGGCGCTGCGACCCGGGCCTGGCGGCGTGCAAGGTCGGCCTGCTGGTCTGTCGGCGCCTCAGCCGGCCCCGGCCGCGTGACCTGGGGGATCGCCATGTCTTCGACCACGATGGCCCCGTAGGCATGGCACAACTGCGCAGCCAACACCCGGTAGGCCTCCCGGCGCCGCCCGGCCAGTTTGTCGTTGGTGTGGGCCACCCGTTCGTAGAGCCGACGGTCCTGCTTCCTCCAGGCCTCTAGGCGGCGAAGGACCGCTTCGTCGCCCACCTGGCGGTTGTCCCGCCACCTGATAGCCAGGGCAGCGAGCCGGGCGGGCGAACGCCACCTGGCCAGATCGGCCGCGGCAACGTCGAGCCGCTTGGCTGCCCGAGGATGGGCCTGGAGCTACCGGGCCAGGTCGGCCCGTACGACGTTCAGCTTTTTGTCACGCCGGCTCTGGAGCTCGTCCACCGCTTCCACCTGTTCGCAGTGCGCCGGCGGGACGCGCAGCTCCCCGGTGTCGCCCCGCTGGTGCACCCAAGAGCGCACCCAGTCAGGCAAGACCAAAGCAGCTGGCCGGGTGGCTTGCCACACCGCCACGCGGATACCACCGTCATCAGTGCGCCTCCAACCGAGGTCGACGGCCACCGCCCCTGGCCGCTCGCGCTGCTCGGCTTCAGCTACTCGGCAGGTGAAGCTCACTGAAGTACGGAAGTGAGGGCCGATCCTGCGGCGGGTGACCTGGACGAGCACGATGTCGGCATCAGCCGGGACAGGCCGGTGGATGCTGACAGGGACGGTCAGCCACACCGGCCGGCGTTGTTCATCGCTGCCGATGCGGACCGACACTGTCGTCTTGGCCGCAGCCCGCCGCTCCGAGCGGCTCATTGCGGACCACGCTTCGACATCGACCGCGGCCCGTTCGACGCGGACCATGTTGCGCCACTGGCTGTCGCCGGCGACCAAGGCCGACCAGCTGCGTACCGGCTCGTGGGCACGGCGTTGGAGCTGGACGGTCCAAGTCCCTTCGCCGCTGAAGCGGTGGAAACGTAGTTGGGCGGGCCGGCCCCGCTGACGAGCCGCAGCCACCTGTGCAGCAGCCGTGTCGAAGCTGGCCCTCATGTCGTTGTACGTGGCCCAGTACAAGCCCGCTTGTTGGACGTACTCGGCGTAGGTGGCCTTCAGCGCGGCCAGCATCGCCCTCTTAGCCTCGGCAAAACGGGGCTTCAACGCGGCGTACGCGGTGTCCTTGGCTCCCCGCAGCTCCTCGCGCAATGCCCGGCGCCGTGCCCGCATGTCCCTCACCCGAGCTCGGAGCTCGGGTGGCAGGTGGCGGGAACGGCCTTGCTTGCGAGCTTCAGCGGCTTCTTTCATGAGGGCTTTGAACTCGTCTTCGCACTGCTCAGCACGAGCCGATGCTTCGGCCACCTCCGGGCAGGCAGCCCATATCTGTGCCACAACTTCTTCGTATGCGCGATCGATCTCGACAAGGCGGTTCCAGAGCCTGTTGGCCAGGCGCAGCTGCACCATGGCATCCTCCGGCACTGTCTCCGCTGCACGAGGGCAACCAAAGCTGTAGACGATCATGTTGCCCTCGAACGTCGAGCGTTTCATCGCGGTGGTCGTCATCCAGCCTCGACGGTACCGCGAGCGGACAACCACGCTGTGTAATACCAATCACCACACACAGTCCACAAATCACCCCGAAGGGTGACGACGAGCTTGATAGCGCTGACCCACAATGACCACTGTCAGTGCTGCAGCCCGCACGTTCGTGAACGCGGCACGGGCCAGCACCGGTGCCGACCAAGCCGGGCAATGGACAGGGCAAGAGGTCCTGGGTCCCGGTCGCGAGGAAGGAGAGAAGAGGAAAAGATGGGTACCGGGCTTGAAGGTGACGGCACCCTTCTCGCCCAGCCTCCGATAGCACCCGCTGGAGGGCTGGGTGTACTGGGACGGTCCATAGCACCGAGGGCAGGAGGCCCACCCCAAAGGGGCACAGCAAGGACGGTGCCGTGCGGCCGGAGTGTGCGGCGGGACGGTCCACGCTTCGACAGGCTGCTCGCTCCTCAGGGCATCGTCGGCATCGCTGCTAACGTCGTCCTCGGGGACCAGGGCGACCCGGACAACCCCTACGGCTCTGCCAGCGTCGCCACGGCCCAATCTACCGAGCCGGCTACCCGTTACCACGCCAACGCCGGGTTCATCCCTTTCACCCGGGGCCGACCGCACGATCAACGGGGATACCACCCACGACACAGGCCACGACACGGAACAAGGCAGCGTATTCATCGGCGACCCCCCACACAGCACCGTCCAAGACGGCATCATCCCTGCCGAGCCCGGCACGAGGCGGCCCTCGGACGCGACGTTGGCCGAGCTACCCGTTTGGTCGGCGTCGAACAGGCAGAGCGCACGGGCCTGGCCCGGGCTCTATTAGGCGACTAGCAGTCCACGGATGCGATGCCCCAAAAGCGCTTGGGCGGGTAACCAACCAGCGGGCTTCTCGGTGCTGTCGGGCCACGGCAACAGCAATGACGCCGAGGCTTGGGTGGCCCCACCCGCAGCACCTGAGCGGGAGCCAACCCGTGATGAGCTCGTGCTCCATTACCAGCCAGTCGTCAGCCTGGAGAGCGCCCAATGCACCGGTGCCGAGGCGCTGGTCCACTGGGCGCACCCAGAGCGGGGCCTCGTCCCGCCGGACGAGTTCATCGGGGTAGCTGAGTCTAGTGGGTCGGTCCACGCTCTTGGGGCGTGGGTGCTCAAGGAGGCGTGCCGGGCAGCGGTGGCATGGCCAAGACCAACTGGGGCAGTTGACGGCCGGTCCTCCGCGCTCAACGTCGCTGTCAACATCTCACCAGTCCAACTTGACGACCCGGGGATCGTGGGGCTGGTCCAGAGCACCCTGGAGGCCACCGGGCTCGCACCCGAGCGGCTGGTGCTGGAGCTGACCGAGCATGTGGTGCTCCGCCACGCCCGGGCAGCTGCGGAGCGGCTCGGGACCCTCCGCTCCCTCGGTGTGCGGGTCGCGCTAGACGACTTCGGGACCGGCTACTCGAACCTCAGCTTGCTAAAGGCACTGCCGCTGGACATCTTGAAAGTGGACCGGTCCTTTACGGCCGGCCTTTGCGTAAGCCCCGTCGACCATGCGATCGTGGCAGCGACGATCGGCCTAGCACAGGCCCTGCACTTAGAAGTCATCGCGGAGGGGGTCGAGACCGTCGAACAGGAGAGCGAACTACGCCGGCTGGGCTGCTCCCATGCTCAGGGCTATCTCTACGGCCGGGCGAGGCCCTGGAGCCCGCGCACCGCTAACCGGTTGGCGGGAGACACCAAGTACCCAGGCTGCAGGCCAGAATTGTGGCCAATACCAGGCCACCCTCGCCTACTGAGCGGCGCGGGCCCGATGCCTACCCCTGGGATCAGGACACCGACGCAGCCGCAGGTAGCCGTGCACCTGCGCGAGAGTGCTGCCACACCCAAGCGAGCACGTCTTGTCCTGCTCGATGATGATGATGAGCCGTTCTGCCGCGCGCTCAGCCAGCACCCGGCTCTCAGGGACGATTTC
>JAMDDF010000103.1:5202-6791 GCA_023489205.1 Actinomycetota bacterium
GCTTGCCGTGCACCGACGCGAGAGTGCTGCCACACCGAAGCGAGCACGTCTTGTCCTGCTCGACCATGATGAGCCGTTCTGCCGCGCGCTCAGCCAGCCCTCGGCCCTCAGGGACGATTTCGAGCTGGTCGGTCAGACCGGTCTCGGACCGGCGGGGGTGCTGCTCGTTCGCCTGCGCCAGCCCGACGTTGTTTTTGTAGGGGTCGACCAGCCAGGTGAGTACGGCATCGCACTCCTTCCCAAAATCCGTGAAGCGGCGCCGGCTGCCAAGATCGCAGTGCTCTCTACCCGTCATCCCGACTTGGCAATGCTGGCGAGAGCCCTGGCCGGGGGGGCTGACACGTGCCTGGACAGGGCGGACGTGCTTGGACAGCTCCCCCAACTGCTAACTGTCCTGCTGCACGACGGCATGTGGCCCAGGTCCTGGGGCCTGACGTGAACGGCCAAAGCCGTTTTGTCATGAGACAAGTGCCAAGCCCCGAAGACTCTGCACCGCAACGGGGTGCCCAGGCGCGCCCCGCCCGCTCGCCCCGCGACGACGCCCCGACCAACCTCCCCGAGCACCAGGCGTTCGCGGTCGAGCTAGGCCGCAAGATGCGCGCTTCACGGGTCGCTAAGGGGTTGAGCCTTCAAAGCGTTGAGAAGATGACGGGGGGAGGGTTCAAGGCCTCGGTCCTTGGCGCCTACGAACGGGGCGAACGCATGATCTCGGTGCTGAGGCTCCAGCTCCTGTCCGAGGCCTACCGCATAGAAGTTGAGGAGCTCCTGCCACTGTCGGCAGAAAGGGCCAGCTGGGAGTACCGCTTGGACATGCCGAACGGGAACGAGCTGCTCACGGTCGGGCCCGGCTGGGTGCGGTCCGGCGAGCCCGGGCGGGGCCACGTCCCTTTGCGCCTTGTCCTCGCCACCAGGGCGAGCACAAGGCGCAAGCTGCTCATGGTGGCTGACCACGTGAACATGCTGGGGGCCTTGGCGGCAAAGCTCGACGAGGGGACGAGCCTCGGGCTGTCGGGGGCCCAACGCACGCGGCTCTCCAACGTCCTCATTCGCTCTGCCGCCGAACTATCGGAGGCACTGTCGTCTGACTGGGCACTACGCGCCGACCAAGCGCTCTACTTACAGGCGCTAACCGCGATCAGCAAAGCTGTCAGTGCAGCTTCTCGGCACCTTCCCAGGTCGAACCAGCCGACAACTTGACCAGATAGGCGATGCCGAATCGAATCGTGGTCACGATTAGGGGCGCCTAGCAAGTGGCGCAAACTCAGCCCTTCAGGGCCGAGTAAGCCACGACGAACCGCCACCACCTCGGACTTTTGTGTGGTTTTGTACATAGTGGGCTAAATCTAAATCTAAAGGCAATGACGATGAACGCAGCAAAGTCGGCCCTCAAGGAGCAAGGTGCGCGCAAGCGCCGGTCACGGAGGCGCCAGAGGAACACGCCTACCCACGTCGCCCGCCTGCGCCTGGGGCCGACACCGCGCCAAGAGCGGGTGATGCTCGCCCGCAGTCATGCCGGCGACCGCGTCTACAACGCCGCCTGCCTGGCCGAGGCGTTCTCCCGCCTGGGGCACCTGTGGGCAGACCCCCGT
>JAMDDF010000103.1:6801-8664 GCA_023489205.1 Actinomycetota bacterium
CCCCCGTTTCGAGCAGGCGAAGACGATGGCCCCTGGCGAGGGGCGCAGCAAGGCGCTCGCCGCTTTGGACGAGGCTCACGGGTTCGCACCCTCCACCCTCATGTCCTATGCCTCCAGCCTTCGCCAAGCGTGGGTGCGCGAACTGGTCGGCGCCCAGGAGGCCCAGGCTGAGGGCAGGGACGCCTTCCGCAGCGCGAGGCGCTGGTCGCTCGGGCTCTTGGGCAAGCCCCATTTTCGCCGTCGTGCCAAGCGCAAGGTGCTCTCGTCAGAGTGCAAGGACCTTTGCGGCGACATCAGGCCGGTCATGGAGGGCGGGCGCCTGGTAGGGCTCCGCTGGGCAGGGGAGACGATCGGGCTTGCCCCTGCGGCCGACAAGTCGGAGCTCGCTGAACAGGCTCGTGTCGGGGCACTGGTCGCCGATGGGAAGCTCCTTTATTGCCGCACGGTATCGAGGCTGGTCGCCTGCAGGGGGCGCCATGAGGCGCAGTTCGCCCTGGACGGCCCAGCGCCCCTTCGTCACCCCGTCGGCAGAGAGTCGATGGTCACCGTCGACGCGGGGCCGTCTATCTTCCACGTCGTCTGCGACACCGGCAGCCGCCACGCCGAGCTCGCCCCCTCGGTGGAGGACGTGGGGAAGGAGCTAAGGCGCCTGCAGCGAAAGCTCGACCGGCAGCACCGGGCCGGCAGCCCTGGGTGCTTCGACGAGGCAGGGCGGCATGTGCCCGGCACCTGCCACTGGGAGGGCCGCTCCAAGGCAGCCAAGCGCACTGGGGCACGCATCGGCAGGGCCCACCGGGTCAGGGCCGCCAGGCGCAGCTCCGACCACGGGCAACTGGCCAACGAGCTCGTCGCCATCTCCCCCCATGTGCGCGCCGAGGACCACGGGGTGAAGGCCTGGCAGAAGGGGCTCTGGTCCAAGCAGGTCTGCCGGCGCGGCCCGGGCGGCCAGCTGGCGAGGACCGAGGCTGCAGCCAAGCGGGCCGGTGGGGAGCTGACGCCTGTCGGCTCACGCCTTGGGCTCTCGCAGGCCTGCATCGGCGGGGAGAGCCAGAAGAAGCCGCTCCCCCAGCGCCGGCACCGTTGCTATGAGCACGGCCTGGACTTGGACCGTGACCTGTTCTCGGCGTTCCTGGAACGCCACGCCACCATCCGCAGCGGTGGCCAAGCAGTAGATCTCGACGCCGCCAGGGTAGAGCTCTTCAGGAGCGCTGCACTGGCCTCGCCAATGTGGGAGCAGGAAGGCGTCCCTGCGCCAGCACCACTGGCACGCCAGGACCTCGGCGTTGCGCCGGAGGAGACCCTGAGCGGACAGGAGAAGCAGCGAGTCAGGCATCGCCGGCCACCCGGCCGACGGTCGCTGGTACGGATCCGCAGGCGTTTCGGGGCCAAGGCCACGGAGCCCTCCGACAGAGCTGCTCGGCCAGAAGACCGACTAGCCGTAGGCGCTCCTGCGCCTGCGGTGAACCAGCCCTTGCCTACGGCAAAGGCGGCGTAGATGGCTCAGGACGACCAACGAAACCGCCGGCGAGACAGCGATGTGCAATACGTCGGAATCCCGGCCCTTCAGGGCCGGGAGGAGGTCAAATAACGCGGACCCGGACCCCCCCACACACACCACACACACATATATAGGCCTGTGGCCCCAGGACGAACGCCGGCAGCTCGGCTTACCCTGTGGCGCCAACGCCTCATCGACGAGCTAGACCGCAATGCCACCGAGAGGCTCACCTGCATAACTGCTCCCGCCGGCTACGGCAAGACCGTCTTACTGGCGCAGTGGCACGAGGCCAGGCCCTCGGCAGGCATCACCTTTGTGACCTGCGACGACAGAGATGGCGACCTCTGCCACCTGACCTGCCGGCT
>JAMDDF010000080.1 GCA_023489205.1 Actinomycetota bacterium
ATGACAATGCGCGAGGCGCGTCGTGCGAGAGGGCGCCCGGAGGTGGACACGAAGCCGAAACACCGGCGGAGCGTCGACGAGCGGGTCAAGGAAGTCATTGCAGAGCTGCAGGACGCCACGATCTACGGGGCGATCAAGGAGCACTTGCGGCGACAGGGTGGCGACCGTCGCTTGCTCAGGCTGGAGACAGAGGCTGACCTCCTCCGCAGGCGGGCCGTGAACGAGATCCGCCAGCGCCAGAGGCTGCTGCGTGGCGCCAAGAGCGCGCACACCGGTTTCCTGGAGCACGTCGAAGCCCTTCGTCTGCATGAACAAGACGTTTGGGCGGTTCAGGATTGGCTAACTGAGGGTGACCAAATACCGGGCCCGTTGGTGGAGAAGGTGGCCGAGGCGCTCTACGAGCTGGGCAAAGCGGCGTTCGAGGTGCTTGATCTGGTCACCGGTGGGGGCCCATCGAGGTCACCGGAACCGGCAGCCCTACTCCCGGCGCGGGTCGTGGACATCGCTGTCGAAAGGAAGGACGCGCTGGTGTAGGCGTGGAACTAGGTCCCCGTGATGTGGCTCGCGAGACTGCATGGAGAACGGAAGGGACGGAAGTGCGGTAACAGTCGCTAAAGATCCGGCGTTGATGGCCGAAGAGTGGTCAGGAGGAGAGCTTGGCTGCTGATCTCGGTCATGACGAGGGCAAACGTTGGCCGGACCAGGGTCCCACGATCTTGCACTCTCTAGGCGCTTCAGGTGGAAGCCGTCAGACGGAAGACGTTGGGGTGCCAACGCTTTCGCGTCGTGCGTGGGACGTCCTCGACGAGGCGCCCTTGCAGGTGGAGGTCGGGCCTGCAGATGCCGCTCGGCCTCCTGTTGCGAGCTTGTGGACCGAGTCGGCGACGAGGGGCTCAGCGCTACTGTCCTCGCGTCCAGAGAAGACAGCTTCCTCCCATGTGCCGAGCGCGGAGGCGATCGGGCGTCGGCGGCGCCGCCTTCTCCGGGGGACGGCTCTGGCCACGCTG
This sequence comes from Actinomycetota bacterium, assembly GCA_023489205.1. The sequence goes on from JAMDDF010000080.1 coordinate 1,008, forward strand.
GTCCTGGCTTTGGTGGCGGGCGGAGCTTGGGGTTGGCTCACGGCCAACAGACAGGCTGCTGTGGCTGCGAAATGGCAGAAGGACGACCTCGCGATGCAGGCCGCGGACCGGAAGCTGTCGGCGACGGTGAGGGCATCTCGGGCCGTCATCTTGGGGCTGGACGGTCGTGTGGCTTCGCTGAAGGATCAGGTTACCAAGGCCCAGGACCAGCTGAGCGCGTCCAAAGCCCGGCTTTCGCAGGTGGCGACTGCTAAGGAGAAGGCAAAGGACCAGAACGTACTGCTCACCAGGTTGCTTTCCGCCGCCGGCACGGTGTCGTCGAAGTTGGAGAGCTGCGTGACGGACCTTAACTCCGTCTGGTCTGAGCTGGTCAGTGATATGGAGAGCGGCTTCGCGCTCGAAGACCCCTACCTCACGACGAATGTGGACGAGGTCACGGCCGAGTGCCGGTCGGCCGAGGCGGCCAACGTGGCGCTGCAGGCGGTGGTCAACTCCGCCTCGGGACAGTGACACCCCCAAGGCGAGCTTCGGCAGCGTCACGCCGGCGGGGCTGGCTTGGGCTCCGCTTTGTGCTGCTTGGCTGCCTGGGGTTGTCCCTTGCTGCGTGTGTGCCCACGCCATCCGGCACGGATGCAACGGCGCCGACAGCGCCTCCCTTGCCCACGACCACACCGTTCGCACCCGCGACGACCGTTCCAACGCCGAAGGTCCTCCTAGCCGAGGCGAGGGGATGGGCTTTCCGGGTGCGCTCGACGAGCTGTCTAGCCACGGGCTCGTCGTTCGAGCTCGGGGACGGGATTGTGACGAACCGCCACGTGGCGAGCGGGTCAGCCACGGTCCAGCTCTCCACTTGGGATGGGTCCGACTTCTCAGCAAGAGTTGACGCAATCTCAGGAGGACCCGACCTCGCCGTTCTGTCGGGTAGCGCGCCGCCAGGCACTACCGGCGCGTCGCTGGCGCCAGACCGGCCGAAGCCGGGGACGGCGGTATGGGCAGCCGGTTACCCCGAGGGGGACCAGTTGAGCGTCCTGCCCGGCAGGGTCGTCGGCTACATAAAGGGCGCCTCCATCGGGTCCTATGGGCAGGTCATGGAGATCACCAACAGGGTCAAGCCGGGGAACTCAGGCTCAGCGCTACTTGACCGGGAGGGCGTGGTGGTCGGTGTGGTCTTCGCCCGTGACCTGAGGAACGGTTATGGGCTGGCGGTCCCGGTAAAGGAGCTGCGGGGGTTCCTTGCTGCGCCAGGGGATAGAAGGACGGGCGAGTGTGCACAGTAGTCACATTTCCTCCACTTGGTCGGGCTGGGCTCATGGGGCCTCTCGACCGTTAAGAAGCAGAGAGCCGTGAAGCCAAGTACCAAAGCAAGAATATTAGGGCTGGGCCTGTCATGCATAGTCCCTCTCGGTGGCCTAGCGACGCCGTGCGGGCAGACGGCCGTCCCAACCGCGAAGGCGGGTGCGGGAACAGCGGAGGCTCGGCACGCCGTCTTCCGGAAGCTCGAAGGAGGCGTTGCAGTGCTCGCGAGCGCCATAGATCCCGTCTTGCACGATCCAGAAGCTCTCCAGGTAGTGAGGAGCGTGTGTGGCGCGTGGTACAACATGGTGGGTACGGGCGTTCAGAGCATTAACCTCGGAGTGCTGAGCCTAGACAACGCGCAAGAAACCCTCAACCTCGCTCAACGACTTCTCAACCTGGGCGGTGCCGTATTCAACGCGTCCCCTTTGCTGCAGCAACTCACTGATGGGCTCACCCGTTCAGCAAGCGACATGACAAACTACGCAGGCTATGGCATTATCGGCAGCACCTGGGGGAGCGATTTCGCTGAAGTTGATTCCAGCTGCCAGAACGCTGGTGTCTCGTGGCCACCGGCACCGAGCCCGACCAGCGGCACGAGCGCTAAAGGTCACCGAGGTGCGACGCCAACTTCGACCACAACAAGGACTCCTCCGACTACCGCCTCCCGCCCGGTGCAAAGCCAGCGTCTAGACGTGTTGTCCGTGTCGGCTACCCCTCCTGCGCTCGGGTCGGGGGGAGGGTCGGTGGTGGTCACTGCCAAGCTGGAAGGTGCCACCACCTGTTTGCTCCAGCTCGTGTCGCACCAGGACCTCCCAGTGGGTTACGCGAGCAACGCCCGCTCGTGCTCGTCGGGAACCTTCAGGGCGCATGTAACGGTCGGCTCGAACCCGAGCGTGGTAAGCCGAGTGCTGGCCTTCGCCCTGATCGCCCGCAATGGGGCTAGGAGGGCGTCTGGCAAATTTTACGTAACCGTCCGCGGCGTATCCCCATCCCATGTCCTCTCCGCAGTGGCCAGCCCAGCGACCCTCGGTCCGAGTGGTGGTACGGTCACGGTCGAGGCCAGGGTGGCCCATGCGAACACCTGCCAGCTCGAACTGCTGGGCAGTGCCCCTCTGCGAGTGGTCTACTCGCAGAACCCGAGGTCCTGTACGAGCGGAGGCTTCAGGGCCCATGTCCGCATCGGTGCCAACCCTGGCCGAACGAGCGCCACGGTGAAGTTTGAGCTGGCCGCACGCAACGGCACTTCGGAGTCGTCAGGCAGGTTCTATGTGACAGTTCAAGAGCCGTTCTCGACTGAAGTCGTGTCGGTCGGTGCCACGCCAGGGAGGGTGAAGTCGGGTGGTGGCACGGTGACAGTCAAGGGAGTCGTGAGTCATGCTCTCGTGTGCCGGCTACGCCTTCTGGGCTCCGAGGGCATTGCCGTCGCCTACTACTCTGGTCACAAGGCGTGCAGGACGGGCAGCTTCAGTGCGAGAGTGAGTGTGGGCGGCAACGACAGCTACGTTGACAAGGCATTGACGTTCGGTCTCGTCGCCACCGACAAGACATCGTCAGCGGAGCACACCTTTCACATATACGTTGAAGCGCGCATTTTTCGGGCGAGCATTGTGGTACCGAGTAAGCGCTTGACCGCCGGGTACCAGGGCGGGTGGGTGAGAGTGCACTTCCACGTGACAGCCTTGGGGGCGAGCGACTGCACAGTTGTACTGAGCGAGCCTGGATCTGGCCAGACGCCCACAACTAAGAGCCTCAAATGTAGGGGAGGTAACTACGTATATTCAGTGAAATTGCCGGCCACCAAGATAGACCGGACTTTGGAAGTAACGATCCGCGTGTCGGGTCCGAACGAGACGAGCGTGTCGAAGTCGGTCATGATTAGCCAGCGTGCGCAGCCAAAGTCAACCACCACGACCACGCGACCGGCACCAACGACCACTGCTCGCACGACGACCACGTTGCGCCCCCGGACAACTACCACCTCGAAACTTCTGTCAGCCTCGACAACGACCCCGGCTCCCCGAGGAAATTACGTCAGCGAGGTCGAGGGCGACAGTCCGTTGGCCTTCTGGCAGATGAAGGAGACGAATGGCACAACGATGGAAGACTCCGCGGCCGGGCACAGTCACGACGGCAGCTATGAGGGTCCTGTCGGGCTTGGCGAGACTGGCCCCGTAAGTGGGGCACGCTCAGTTCAGTTCAGTGGTACAGACGCTCTGTCTACGTACGCGGAGTACGTGCCGCAGAACACGCTGTCTGGCAGCTTCACCGTTGAGCAGTGGGTCGAGGTGCCGTATGGGGCGCTTCCTTGCATCAACGGCGATGCGCGGTCCTTCACGACGCGAGGTCCGACGGCGTATTACGGGTTCTTCATGTGCTTGGGCTCTGACGGGGCGCGCTTTGGGGTGAGCAACGGCCGCTCATGGCTTTCTGCAGGGATCGGTGCGAACTTCAGGCCGTCTGCGGGCACGTGGTACATGCTCGATGCCGTCGTGTCCCCGACAGGAGGCACTCTGTATATCGATGGGAGGCCCAGAGCGACGCTTACCTGGGCCGCTTCGACGCCATTGCTTTGGGACAGGTCACAGTATGTGTATATAGGCAGCGGCACGCAACGCGACGGTGCGGGGTTCCTGGGCAAGGTCGGCTGGACATCGGTGTACCGCCGGGTCCTTTCTGCGAGTGAAATAGCTGCCCATTGGGCTGCAGGCTGAGGCTCTCATGGCGGACGCAAGGTTGTTGTAGGAGCCCTGAGGTTGCGCCGGTTCGGTCAGGCGCGCTGGTCATGGAGCCTCGCACGTCGTAGGGTAGGTCCCGCCGGCGGACGAACCTGGGCTAAAATTGCTAGAGGCGTTGAAGGAAGTTGGCGTTGTCTGGAGTGTCGTTATGGAACCCGCTCGGAGGCTCATGGCTGGTCGTAGTGCTGCTGCCCTGGCCTCATTGGTCCGACAGGGCGAGGTCTTGGCTGGATAACGTGACAATATCAGTGGAAAGATCCTGTCACGGGTGTGGGATGGCGGTGAGCGCCACCTGGTGCCCAGAGTCTTGGGGCATGCAGCGCCGTCATGCGTCGTGACCACGTTGTCTAGCTCTAGCGAGTGCTGTCACGGCTGGTACGACCAGCGCAATGTCGGCCGGCACGTGATCAAGACGTTGGATGACGTTCTTGATCCTCCGGACACTGAGGGTCGCTCCCTTTTCTTGTCGTAAGAAGTCCTTGAATGTGCCACGATGGCCCCACTGGTTTATGAGCTCTTCCCAGCTATTAGCGTCTGGTACGAACTCCGTGACTGGCAGGTACTCAAGAATGTCCTTTTGAGCGAAACCGAAAAGACCAATTCGCTCCTCTTGCTTGCTCTCGATTGCCCTTCGGGCGAAATCGTACATCCAACGCATCTCCCTGGTCGCCTGTTGGAGGGGCGAGAGCTCGGCAACGGCGGAGCGGGTGTCCCCGCGTGACGCTTGGTCACGGGCCCGTTCCCAACAGGTGCCCGCAAGTGCTGCGTCGACATTGTCGAGGACGACCAGGACGGAGGCGTCCGTGAAGTCAAAGAGGACCCTGCTGTCCACCAGACCGGGAGCATGGACGGCTCCCCCGAGAGGTAGGACACGGGCCGACAGCTGGCGGAGTTCATCCGCGACGAGCCCGTTGATCACAGCCTCGTCGTGAGCGCCTTCCACCACGACGAACACGCGGACTAGCTGGAGTAGCTCTGTTGGGTCGAGGCCCAGGTCACCGGCTCGAAGTGGGTCGAGGACCTCTCTGGGTAGCTCGTTCACTTGCACGCTCCCGGTCTCGTCGCGGGCGACGTGGAACAGGCGGGAGTCTGGGGCGCCCAGGAGGGCAGAGCTGTGCGTAGCCGCGATCACGTAAAGGTGCGCTGCGTCCTTGGCCAGGCCGCGCGCCAAGTGGTGTTGTGCGAGGGTGTGGAGGGCCGCTTCGGGCTCGTCTAGGAGCATGACTTGTTCGTGCCACATGCCTGGTTCGTCGATCGCGTTTTGGAACCGGAACTCTGCGTCGCTGATGGCAGCTGAAACGGCGACGGACGCCCAATGAGCTTGCGCGGCGCTCAGCTCGGTGAGCGGCACGGTGCTGAGGGTGGCCCTGTCAACGGCGGTCCATTGGATCGCCCCTCTTTCTGGCCAGTCTTCGGGTGGCCGAAGGTCGCACGCCAGTGTCGGGGCGTCGAGGAGAAGCCGGTCGTACTGCCTATTTGCCTCGGCTGCAAGCTCATTTAGCAGGTGGGTTACCTCTCCGTGAACGGCGAAACCCCCGTCTTGGGCTGGAGCTGTCGTGAGCGAACCTGCAGCGCTGAGGACAGCTCGTAAGGTGCGTCTTTCTAGTCCTGCCAGGTCTGTCGTGGGCACGGTGAAGCCGTCTAGGGCGCTCCAAAGCCCGATAGGGACAACGGGCATAGGGACCCAGGGAGGGAGGTCGGGGTACCACTTGCCGTTGGGCGGCCTGAGCTTCGCCCTCGGGAGCTCGAGGTAGCGATCGACCAGTTCCGCCAGGTGGGGGTCCAGGCTCAGTACACCGCCTGCCTCCTTCTTCTTGCCCTCGGCCTCGGCCTTCAGCGCTTCTTCCAGTCGGCGCAACTCGTCCGTCATGGTAAGGTCAGCAGCGACCTCTGGCTGGGCCTCGTCGGCCCGTGCGCCGAGCCATAGTTGCCAGCAGTGTGGCTCCGAAGCGCTTCCCGCCGCTTCGGCGACGAAGAGGCTCTGTGCGATGAGCTCGTCCGTGAACGCGGCGATGGCTGCGTAGTCGGGATCGAGGTGCTCCGCGATGATGGCCTTTAGGGTCCCGGCGATGCTGCTTTGGTCCAATGGGGTGTAGCCCACTTGGGCGAGCGGGTGGCTTGTAGCGGACTCGACAAGCTGGTGGCGCAATGTCCAACAGAGTGGGTCAACGTCAACAAGGTCGAGGCCGTTGTCGGGGATCTCTAGAAAGGGGTTGGTGCACCGGAACATCACAAAAGCACGCCCCCCGGGTTGCTTGACACCAGTCAGGGCGGCTTTCAAGCCAGTGAGCAGGCGCGTCTTGCCAGCGCCATTGCGCCCGTAGAGGACCATGAGCTCATCGCAGAAGCGGAGGGCCACGACACCCAACGGCGGTGGGCCGTCGAGCAGGACCCCGAGAGGCTCCAGGTCGCAATCAGTCCGCAATCCTTTCAAGCGCGCCGTCCTATGTACGCTTCCTGCCCTTTGGATGGGGAACGGGCGGTGTGTCGGGCCGGTCTAGGACGGTCGGGTCAAGCGGAAGGGTTGATTGCCGGGTCACTTGTTTTCACCTTGCCTGGCTTCCCTGTAGACCTTGGCCCCGTAGAAGTCCTTGATGACATCTTGGAACTCAGGGTCGTCGAGGATGCGGCGGAAGAGCGCGTCGTTCTCGTCCATCCGGCTGATCACGGTCTTTAGGAAGTTGCGGTCGAACACCAGCTTGAAGTTCTCCAAGGTGTTGTTCCGGGCCTGGTTGGTCACCTCCTGGTCCGCTAACCAGTCCCGTTCGTACTGGTCGAAGAGCAACTGGTCAGTCTCGGTGAGCTCGAGCCCGAAGCGCTCGTTCAGGGTGTCCACGATCTGGGAGAGGGGCTCCATGTCAGGGAGGTGCTGGCTGCCCTCGGCGTCCCCGAAGACCGTCCTGACCTCCCCCTGGTCGGCGCTCAGCTCCAAGGCGCCGCTGAAGGTCGCCTCGTGGCGGAGGTGGGTGAGCTCGACAGCCGACCCGAGGTCCAGGCGCTCGACGCTGCTCACGCCCCTTAGCACGCTGGCCAGGGCGCGGCAGTAGAGGTAGTCCCGTTCCAGCTTGGCGTCGCCGAAGCTCACCACCTGGGAGAGGAAGGCGTAGGTGCGGACGAACTTGTCCAGGGCGTCCTTGAAGGCGAGGCGCTCGTCTTCGCTCAAGCCGTGGAAGCGCTCGACGGCCGGGTCGAGGAGGCTGTAGACGCGCCCGTGGTCCTCCTTGGTGCTCATCGAGAGGAGCACGGCTACCGTGGCCTCGACCTCGCCTTGGCGTATCACGTCAAAATCCGAGAGCCGGCGGTGGGTGTCGTAGAGGAGGTTCGGGTCCGTCGGTGGCGCCACGGTCTCGCCGTAGTAGGGCTCGAAGGCGCGCACTATGTCCTCGGCGTCGTTCCGGAAGTCCAGGACGAAGGTGTCCTCCTTGAGCGGGGGGAGGATACGGTTGAGCCGGGAGAGCGTCTGCACGGCGTTCAGGCCGGTCAAGACTTTGTCCACGTACATGGTGTGGAGGAGCGGCTGGTCGAAGCCGGTCTGGAACTTCTCGGC
>JAMDDF010000116.1 GCA_023489205.1 Actinomycetota bacterium
CCACACCACAGCAGGTGCGCCGAGGTGTCGTACCAGTCCGAGGAAAGCGAGTCCTTGCGCGTCAGAGCTTCCTCATAGCCGAGGATTAGCGCCTCGTGGCTCGTATAGAAGTCGACTTGGCGGAGGGTCTCCTCTGCTTGGAGGTCGATGCCGCAGGCCGCCATGAAGCGCATCGCCCGGTCGATCTCGGCGGCGGTCGCCTCGTAGCGCTCACCTTCGCGGCTTGAAGCGACGAACTGTTGGTTCCACATGTGGACCTGTGACAGGTCGGCGAAACCGCCCTTGGTGAAGGCGCGCAGCAGGTTGAGGGTGGACGCGGACTGGTGGTACGCGGCAATGAGCCGGGACGGGTCGGGCCGGCGGGCTTGGGCCGTCGGGGCGTCGTCGTTTACGATGTGGCCCCTGAAGACCGGGATTTGCTCACCCCCGACGACCTCATAGGGCGAGGACCGGGGCTTGGCGAACTGCCCCGCGATCCGGCCCACCTTGACCACTGGTGTGCCAGTGCCGTAGGTGAGCACCACCGCCATCTGCAAGATGACCTTCAACTTGTCACGGATGCTGTCGGCGCTGAAGTCGTTGAACGATTCCGCACAGTCCCCAGCCTGGAGGAGGAAGGCACGACCCTCAGCCACCTGGGCAAGCGAACGGCGCAGAGCCCGGGCCTCCCCGGCGAACACGAGCGGCGGGAGCGTGGAAAGCACCTTCAGGTTCTGTTCGAGGGCGTGCTCGTCGGGCCACTCGGGCTGCTGCTCGGCCCGTCGGGCTCGCCACGACGAGGGAGTCCAGGTGTTTAGCTGCTCGTTTGCCATGACATTTAACCGTGACAGGCTAAAGGGCGCGAGGCAAGTCAATTGCACTCGAGCGGCCAGGAGCCCCCGCGCGTCCCCGCCCAACCCTAAGGTTGCAGGTCAGTGGGCGAGCGCATCGGGATCTTCGGGGGGACCTTCGACCCCGTGCACGTAGGCCACCTCGTGGCCGCAGTCAACGCTCGCCACGACCTCGGCCTCGACCGGGTCGTCATGATGGTGGCCAACGTCCCCTGGCAAAAGACCGCCCAGAGGACAGTGAGCCCGGCAGAAGACCGACTGGCCATGGTGGAGGCGGCCGTCGAGGGGCTACCCGGGGTAGAGGCCAGCAGGCTCGAGCTCGACCGAGGGGGGCCGTCTTACACCGCAGACACCGTTTCCCAAATGGCCGCCCTCCACCCCGGCGCCGAGCTCTTCGTGATCGTCGGCTGGGACGTAGGCGCGGAGCTTGAAACCTGGGAGCGCATCGAGGAGGTCCGCGACGTGGCAACCCTCGTCGTTGTCAACAGGCCCGGCACCCCTCCGCCCGACGGGCTCCGCCGGCAAGGGTGGCGCCTCGAGGAGGTGACGGTCCCCAACTTAGAGATCTCCAGTACAGACCTTCGCGCCCGAGCGGCCATGGGACGACCGCTCGAGTACCTCGTCCCCGGGCCCGTGGTAGTCGTGATGAAGGAGCGGGGACTGTACTCTATTAATGGATGACCACAACAGCCGGGGCCAGGCCAGGGCCAGGCGAGCCGCCCGCTACACGCGGCGCCCGGCACAGGCGCTCTGACCAGCGCAGGCTAGCCCTTGAAAAGGTTTTGGCTGGCCTGGCGCTGTTCGTTGCTTTTGCCGTCACGGTCGCCCTGCTCGGGTTGCAGTGGCTCGGCAACCAGGGCACCTCCGCCTCGGTGGGCGTTCAAGCGGGCCACTTGATCACTAGTGAGGTGCAAGCTTCTTGACCTTCGCGCCCAACGCAACCCTTGCTTGGGGCGCTGGTGAGGCTCTGCCCGGCCCTAGGGCCAGGCACGTGCGGGAGCGTTGCGCAGTGGTCGCCAGAGCAGCGTCGTCCAAGCTCGGCCGCGGCACGGTCGTGCTCGGAGTAGACAAACTGTTCGGGCTAGCTGACGCTTTCGTCATCACCAGCGGCTCTAACCCCCGCCAGGTGCGCAGCATATGCGACGAGATCGAGCGCCAAGTGAAGCTATCTGGCGGCGGCGGGCCTATCTCCGTTGAGGGCCTCGGCGACGCCAGCTGGGTGCTCATGGACTACGGCGACTTCGTCGTCCACGTATTTCTAGACGAACTGCGCGGCTTTTACGACCTAGAAGGGCTCTGGGGCGACGCCCCACAGTGGGCATGGGACGACGACCTCGACGCCCTGAGCGACGCAAAGGCTTAGCTACCTAAGTGCTTGCCCTGCTCTCACGAGGGCCCTAAGCACCTAAAGCTGGCCGAGAGTCAGTTTTGCTGTATCTTGATCTCGATATCGACACCAGCCGGTAGCTCTATGCGCTGGAGAGAATCTACCGTTTTGGAGCTGTGCTCGACTATGTCCAAGAGCCGCTTGTGCACCCTCATCTCGAAGTGCTCACGGCTGTCTTTGTACTTATGAGGGCTCCGGATGACCGTCCAACGCTTGATCTCAGTCGGCAGCGGGACGGGCCCACGCACCTTAGCCTGGGTCCGCAGGACCGTCTCTACGATTTTGCGGGTCGACTGGTCTATGACCTCATGGTCATAGGCATTGAGCCTGATCCTTATCCGCTGCCTGGTGCCGTCAGCCACAAAGAGCCCTCTTTCCCGGTCTTATTACTTGATGATCTTGGTGACTCGGCCGGCGCCAACGGTACGGCCACCCTCACGGATGGCAAAACGAAGGCCCTCGTCCATAGCGATCGGCTTTTGCAGCTCCACAGTCATTGTCACGTTGTCTCCAGGCATGACCATTTCGGTCCCTTCCGGAAGGGTGATGCTGCCAGTGACGTCGGTAGTACGGAAGTAGAACTGCGGCCGGTAGTTGGTGAAGAACGGCTTGTGACGGCCACCCTCTTCCTTGGTTAGGACGTAAACCGCAGCCTCAAAGTTGGTGTGAGGAGTGATAGAGCCAGGCTTGCACAGCACCTGGCCGCGCTCGACCTCTTCCTTCTTGGTCCCCCGGAGCAGGACACCGATGTTGTCGCCGGCCTGGCCTTCGTCCAAGATCTTGCGGAACATCTCGACGCCCGTGCAGACGGTCCTCGCCGTCGGGCGAAGGCCCACGATCTCTATCTGGTCGTTGACCTTGATGACGCCTCGCTCGACCTTGCCGGTCGCCACTGTGCCGCGCCCTGAGATGGTAAAGACGTCCTCGATCGGCATCAAGAACGGTTTTTCGATCTCGCGCACTGGCTCAGGTATGTAGCTGTCGACGGCCTCCATCAGCCGGAGGACGCCCTGGGCGGCCTCGGCGTCACCATTTAGGGCTTTTAAGGCCGAAACCCGCACTATCGGTGTGTCGTCACCGGGGAACTCGTAGGCGTTGAGCAGCTCACGGACTTCAAGCTCAACCAGCTCGAGCAGCTCTTCGTCGTCCATCATGTCGACCTTGTTGAGCGCCACCACGATCGAGGGCACGCCTACCTGGCGGGCAAGGAGCACGTGCTCCCGTGTCTGGGGCATAGGACCATCGGGCGCGGAGACAACGAGGATGGCCCCGTCGACCTGCGCGGCCCCCGTGATCATGTTTTTGATGTAGTCAGCGTGGCCCGGCATGTCGACGTGCGCGTAGTGGCGCTTGTCGGTCTCGTACTCGACGTGCGCGATGTTGATCGTGATGCCCCGCTGCTTCTCCTCGGGCGCCTTGTCGATCGAGTCGAACGCGTAGAAGCTGTTGTGCTGGGGGTCGTGCTCGGCTAGGACCTTTGTGATCGCCGCCGTGAGCGTGGTCTTGCCGTGGTCGATATGGCCCATGGTCCCGATGTTCAAGTGGGGCTTGGTACGCTCGAAGTGCTTCTTTGCCATTTTGTTCTAATTGCTCCCTGTGCGGGCCCGGCCATCCGGCCGGAAGCGGTCCAATACGTTAGCAGCTGATGGGCACTACTGACACCTGGTCAGCGCTACAGCCTATTCGCCCCTGACCTTCGCCACGATGTCCCTTGCCACCTGTTCGGGCACCTCCTGGTAGCTCTTGAACTGCATCGTGTAGGTAGCCCGTCCCTGCGTCCGGCTGCGCAGGTCAGTCGCGTAGCCGAACATCTCGGCAAGTGGCACGTCGGCACGCACTACCTGGTTGTTGGCCAGCTGCTCCATGCCACCGACATGGCCCCGACGTGAGGACAGGTCACCTATCACGTCTCCAAGGTAGTCCTCGGGCGTCACGACCTCGACGGCCATTATGGGCTCCAAGAGGACCGGGCTCGCGCGCCGACAGGCCTCCTTGAAGCACATCGAGGCAGCGATCTTGAAGGCCATCTCGGACGAGTCGACCTCGTGGAAAGAGCCGAACACCAAGGTGGCGCGCAAGTCGACGACCGGGTAACCAGCCAGGACCCCAGACTGCATGGCGTCTTGGATGCCAGAGTCGACGGCTGGGATGTACTCCTTGGGGATCACGCCTCCCGTGATCTTGTCGACGAACTCGTAGCCCCCTCCGGGGCCCGTCGGCTCCAAGTTGAGCACCACATGGCCGTACTGGCCACGGCCACCAGTCTGGCGCACGTAACGGTGCTCGACCTTTTCGACTGCCTTCCTAATCGTCTCGCGATAGGCAACTTGCGGCTTGCCCACATGGGCGTCAACGCGAAACTCGCGTAGCATCCGGTCGACCAGCACCTCCAAGTGGAGCTCGCCCATGCCGCCGATGACGGTCTGGCCGGTCTCCTCGTCGGCGTGCACCCTGAAGGTGGGGTCCTCTTCGGACAGCGACTGCAGCGCCCTGGACAGCTTGTCCTGGTCGGCTTTGGTCTTAGGCTCCACTGCTACGTGGATGACCGGCTCGGGAAAGTCGAGCGCCTCAAGCACGACCGGTGCCGAGGAATCGCAAAGGGTATCGCCAGTCGTGGTCTGCTTGAGCCCCACTAGGGCGACGATGTCACCAGCGTAGGCGACATCACGTGGCTCTCGATGGTTGGCGTGCATCTGGACGATGCGCCCGATGCGCTCCTTGCGGTCTTGGGTCGAGTTGAGGACCGAGTCGCCCTGGGACGCCATGCCGGAGTAAACGCGCGCGAACACGAGCTTGCCCAGGTGCTGGTCCGCCATGATCTTGAACGCGAGCGCGGCAAAAGGCTCTTTGTCGTCCGCCCGCCTCTCCACCTCGGCCCCGGTCTTCGGGTCGGTACCCCTAGTCGGGGGTATATCGAGGGGGCTCGGCAGGTACCACACGACCGCGTCGAGCATCGGCTGGACGCCTTTGTTTTTAAAAGCGGCGCCACATAGCACCGGGACCGCCTGGCCCGCGATGGTGGCCCGCCGCAGCGCTAGGCGCAGGTCGTCACCGGTTATCTCCTCGTCAGCGAGGAACTTCTCGGTGATGGTGTCGTCAAAATTGGAAAGCGTGTCGATGAGCTCGTGGCGCCCCTTCTCGGCGGCCGCTTTCAAGTCGTCAGGCACCTCTAGGGTATTGAACGCCTCCCCCCGAGGCGAGCTTTCGTCCCACACCAAAGCCTTTTGCTCGATGAGGTCGACGACGCCGACGAAGGTCCCCTCGGCACCAATGGGGATCTGCACGACCGCTGGCGTAGCCCCCAAGCGGTCCTGGATCATGTCCACGCAGCGCGCGAAGTTGGCACCGATACGGTCCATCTTGTTGACAAAACAGATGCGCGGCACACCGTACTTGTCGGCTTGGCGCCACACGGTCTCGCTCTGGGGCTCCACGCCCGCGACGGCGTCGAAAACCGCCACCGCGCCGTCGAGGACCCTGAGAGAGCGCTCGACCTCAACGGTGAAGTCGACGTGCCCAGGCGTATCGATGATGTTGATGCGGTGGTCAGCCCAGTGGCAGGTTGTCGCAGCCGAAGTGATGGTTATACCCCGCTCCTGCTCTTGGGGCATCCAGTCCATCGTCGCGCTGCCCTCGTGCACCTCACCGATCTTGTAGTTGACGCCGGTGTAGTAGAGGATCCGCTCGGTCGTGGTGGTCTTGCCCGCGTCAATATGGGCCATGATCCCGATGTTGCGGGTCCGGGCTAGAGGGAACTCTCTTTTGTTGACAGTATCGGCCATCTTGGTTTGCCCAGTCAGTTGTCGTGCGTCTTGCGCGCTTAAGTTGCCTACCAGCGGTAGTGGGCAAAGGCCCGGTTGGACTCGGCCATCTTGTGCATGTCCTCCCGGCGCTTCACTGCCGCCCCGGTGCCGTTAGAAGCGTCCATGAGCTCGCCCGCCAAGCGCTCAGCCATGGTCTTCTCACGCCTCTGCCTCGCATAGCCTACCAGCCAGCGAACCGAAAGCGTCGAAGCCCTGCGGGGTTTCACGTCAACGGGGACCTGGTAAGTGGCGCCCCCGACCCGACGGCTCTTCACCTCGAGCTGAGGCCTCGTGTTGTCTACGGCCCGCTTTAGCACGGTGATCGGCTCGCCGCCACCTTTCTCTTTCAAGGTGTCCAAAGCGCTGTAGACGATGTGCTCAGCAACGCTGCGCTTACCACGCGAAAGCACCTTGTTGACAAGCTGGGTGACGAGCACAGAGTGGTATATGGGATCAGGCGCGAGCTCTCGGCGCGGCGCCGGGCCTTTTCTCGGCATGTGGTCTCCTCCTAGGCCTTCTTCGCCCCGTAGCGGCTGCGCGCCTGCTTGCGGTCCCGGACCCCAGCGGTGTCAAGGGTGCCACGAACGACCTTGTAACGGACCCCCGGCAGGTCTTTGACACGTCCACCCCTCACGAGCACGATCGAGTGCTCTTGGAGGTTGTGCCCGACGCCCGGGATGTAGGCGGTGATCTCAAAGCCAGAAGACAACCTCACCCGGGCTACCTTGCGTAGCGCCGAGTTGGGCTTCTTCGGCGTGTTGGTGTAGACGCGGGTGCACACCCCACGGCGCTGAGGAGCACCCCGCAACGCAGGTGTCTTGGTCTTTTTTGAACTCTTCTGGCGCCCCTTGCGCACCAGTTGGGCAATCGTGGGCATGAACTCGTCTCTGGGAAAGGAAGGCTCTTGTAGGACAGGCGCGAACCTCCAGGCTGGCCCGGAGGACAGGTCACCATGTTAGCACGCCGTGCACCACAAGCACACGCGTGCCCCACAGTGGTGCCTGTCGGCACGCGCCGGCGCCCACAGGCTCTCTTTGCACCCCACTTGCCTTTAGCCCGCGCTCTCCCCCCCGTCGTGGCCCTCCTCGTAACCCGAGGGATAACCGTAGTCGCCACCAGCGAAGTCACCCGGCTCGAAGGTGGTAGCGCCGCCCCCGTCGGTACCCGTGCCGCTGCCGATGCTCGCCAACCACGCCGCGAGGTCCTCAGTACCAGGCTCCTCGTCCGAGGTCCAAAACGTCATGCGCTGGACCTCGGGGGCATCGACCACTATGTCGCGGTAGGAGGACATGCCCGTACCGGCGGGGATCAGCTTGCCGATGATGATGTTCTCCTTGAGCCCGAAGAGCTGGTCCGAACGGCTCTCGATGGCGGCCTCCGTGAGCACCCTGGTCGTCTCCTGGAACGAAGCGGCCGAAAGCCAGCTGTCTGTAGCGAGCGAGGCCTTCGTGATACCCATGAGCTCGGGACGGCCCTCGGCGGGACGCTTGCCTTCTTGGACCAGCTGACGGTTCACCTCGGCGAAATAGCGCGAGTCGACTCGCTCGCCAGGCAAGAAGGGCGACTCGCCCTGCTCGGCCACGAGCACCCGGCGCAGCATCTGGCGCACGATCAGCTCGATGTGCTTGTCGTGGATCGACACGCCCTGGTCACGGTAGACGTGCTGGACCTCCTCCACGAGGTACTGCTGGGTCTCACGGATGCCCTTGATCTCCAGCAGGGCCTTGGGGTCTCGCGGCCCCTCGACGATCGCGTCGCCGGCTGCCACCTCGGCGCCCTCACGGACAGCGTCGGAGAGCTTGGAACGCAACGAGACGGTGTAGACGTCCTCGCTGCCGTCGTCCCCGACGATCGCCACCCGGCGGCTGTTTTCCTCCTCGGTTATACGCACCACTCCCGAGGTCCGGGCCAGGACCGCGGCGCCCTTGGGTGTACGGGCTTCGAACAGCTCAACGACTCTTGGGAGCCCGTGGGTGATGTCCTCACCCGCTATCCCACCGGTGTGGAATGTCCGCATCGTGAGCTGAGTACCGGGCTCGCCGATGGACTGGGCAGCGATCACGCCCACAGCCTCACCGATCTCGATCAAGCGGTCCGAAGCGAGCGAGCGCCCGTAGCACATGGCGCAGATACCATGCTGAGACTCACAGGTGAGGACCGAGCGCACCATCACTTCTTTCACGCCCGGGTCGTCACGAAGGACCTCCATCAACCCTACGTCTATCTGGGTGCCCGCCTCTAGGACCGTCCCGTCAGAGAGCGTGACCTCGCGTGCCAGCACACGCCCGTCGAGGCGAGTTTCCAGGTAGTAACGCGCCTTGTCGTCGTCGGGCCGCACGTCGCGGACCCATATGCCTCTGGTGCTACCGCAGTCTTCTT